>NZ_QKNZ01000016.1:0-81870 GCF_014156605.1 Flavobacterium sp. SOK18b | reverse complement strand
TTCTAAATACTTTATACCAATTGTTTGGTTTCTTTGTTTAGCGCTGACATATTTTGGTAAAATCGAAAACATGATCAAGTTTGGACATTACAAATTGTTTGTTTCTGAATTTTTATTATGGCTTTTATTCGGGGTTATCTTTAACAATAATAAAGGTCAGGTTTTGTTTGTTGTCTTTTTAAAATTATTATTTATAAGTAGCTGTGTAACTATTGCACTGTGGTTAGCTTTATATTTTCCCGTTACCTATTTTACTGAAATGGCTTGGCTAGAAATGTTAAAAATGTCAAATATTTTTTTAACTTTTTATACAAATTGTTTTGTATTGTCTGTTTGGTATTTTTTTTACAGTAATATGGAGTTTTTAGAAAAAGCCAATAATTTTGATAAAGAAAAATTATTATTAGAATCGACCCTTAAAGAGTCACAGATTAATGCTTTAAAAGGGCAAATTAACCCGCATTTTATGTTTAACAGTTTAAATAATATTCGCGGTTTGATTCTGGAAAATCCAATGAAATCAAGGGAAATGATTACGCGATTGTCTGAAATGCTGCGGTATTCTTTGACAAAAAGTGAAATCAATACCATTGCACTTGAGGAAGAAATTGAAATGGTTGAAAATTTTATCGCCATTTCAAAAATTCAACTGGAAGATCGATTGCAATTTATTTCAGAAATAGAAGAGGAGACTTTAAAATTGCCAATTCCGCCTATGATCATTCAAATGTTGATTGAAAATGCCATAAAACACGGAATTTCGCGACTAAAACACGGCGGTATTTTACTGTTGAAAATTAAAAAAGAAAATACAGATTTACATATTCAAGTCAATAATACAGGGCAACTTTCGCAACAAAAAGGTACTACGCAATTAGGTCTTAAAAACATTCAAAGAAGATTGCAATTGATTTACGGCGAAAGCGCTACTTTTTCACTAAATGAAGTTGAAAATGAAGTCATTGCTAAAATAACACTACCTATTTCTTAGTAATCGATGAAAAAAATAAAAGCTGTCATAGTCGAAGATTCTCGTTTGGCTCGAAATGAGCTAAAGGAGTTAATTAAAAATCACCCTGAAATTCAAATAATTGGTGAAGCCGAAAATGTAGATTTGGGTTTTGAACTCATCAACAACACGCAGCCTGATTTGCTTTTTCTGGACATCAACATGCCTGAAAAAGATGGTTTTGCCTTGCTTGAAATGCTCGATAATGTACCTATTACGGTTTTTACAACCGCCTTTGATGAGTATGCCATCAAGTCATTTGAATACAATGCACTCGATTATTTGTTAAAACCTATCAATCCAAAAAGGTTTGCACAAGCGATAGAAAAAGTAAATACAAACTTGATCGAAAGAGCCGAAAAAAATGAGAAGAAACTGGCTTTAGACAATCAGATTTTTATCAGAGATGGTGAAAAATGCTGGTTGGTTAAAATCTCAGATATTTACTTATTTGAAGTCGATGGCAATTACACCAAAGTATTTTTTCAAAATGAAAAAGCCACAATCAGTAAATCATTAAACCAAATTGAGGAAAAACTTCCCGAGAAATATTTTTTTAGAGCCAATAGAAACCAAATTGTAAATGTGCAATACATTGGCAAAATTGAAACCTGGTTTAGCGGTAATCTTTTAGCAGAACTTCCAAAAGATATCAAAGTGGAAATTTCCCGAAGACAAGCCAGCAATTTCAAAGACAAGCTTAGTTTGTAGCAACAAAAAGTTTAGCAAAATTAAAAAACGATTTTTTTTGGTTTGAATTCGGTCTTAAATTCTACTCACAATCATTTGTGTTGCGCCTTTATTCATTTGTACAAAAGTGCTGCACATATGCCCTTTTTCGTGACGGATATCTTCATTTCGAATCAGATTTTCAAAAGCTTCGTCCAGTTCTTGTTGATTGTTTATGGCAGTACACGCTTCCATATTAACTAATGCGATTGCTTCTGCAAAATGCGAATAATTAGAACCAATAACAATTGGTACACCAAAAGTAGCAGGTTCTAAAACATTGTGCACGCCAGGATTCCCAAAGCCTCCACCCACATAAGCAATATCAGCATAACTGTAAATTTTGGTCAAAATTCCTATAGTGTCAATGATAAAAACATCAAAATCTGCTAGGTTTTTATTTTCTTTTTCAGAGAATAAAACAGTTTTTCGGTTGATGCTGTTTTTGAGTTTTTGAATTTGCTCATCCTTAATATTGTGAGGAGCAATAATAAATTTCACATTCAAAGCAGTCGAGTTAAGGAAGTTTACAATGAAATCTTCATCCTTTGGCCACGAACTTCCCACAACAATTGTAACTGTGTTGTCCTTAAATTGAGCAATAAAATCCAGAGCATTATCTTTTTCTAAAATGGTAGCCACGCGATCAAAACGGGTGTCACCAGACACTATAACATTGGTTTTACCTAATTGCTGCAGTAGTTTTTTAGAACTTTCATTTTGTACAAAAAAGTAAGTAAAAGCATCGAGCGCTTTTCTGTAAAAGCCGCCATACCATTTAAAAAAGGCTTGGTTTTTTCTTAAAATTCCAGAAATCAAATACGTTTTTATGTCGCGTTTTTTAAGTTCATTTAAGTAATTCGGCCAATATTCGTACTTGATAAAAAACACCATTTCAGGATGAATGAGGTCAAGAAATTGTTGTGCATTTTTCTTTGTGTCTAATGGTAAATATATCGTTACATCAGCAATAGCATTGTTTTTTCGGACTTCGTAACCTGATGGGGAAAAAAAAGTCAAGACAATTTTATGACTTGGGAATTGTTCTTTTATTTTTTCAATCACGGGCAATCCTTGCTCATATTCTCCTAGCGATGCGGCATGAAACCAAATGGTTTTGTCGGTTGGTTTTATTTGCTGTTCAAGTTGCGTAAAAACACCTTTTCTGCCGTCTACAAAAAGTTTCATTTTTGGACTAAAAAGCGCAACAATCTTCAAAAGAAAACTCGCAACTAAAACTAATAAATTGTAGATAAAAAGCATGGCTAAAAATTTTGGGCTAAAATACGGTTTCTTTAAATGAATTTCTAACGCATCATTTTTTTAAATTTCAAGACTGCTAATTTTATTTTATTGCATTCCCCGCTTTTTAAGAAACGTTGTATTGGTATCAAGACATAAATAACTATTTTTGTTCTTCGTTTTAAGAAAGGAACAAGAATGCAATCGCAGGCTTCTCTTTCGAACATTAAACTGAAAATCGAAATGAAAAAAATCCAAATGGTTGACTTGAAAAGTCAATATGAAAAAATAAAAGATGTTGTAGATGCTTCTATTCAAGAAGTATTAGACACCAATACGTATATCAACGGACCTAAAGTGCATGAATTTCAAAAATCACTAGAGGAATATTTAGATGTAAAGCACGTAATTCCTTGTGCCAATGGTACTGATGCCTTGCAAATTGCAATGATGGGATTAGATTTGAAACCTGGCGATGAGGTCATCACTGCCGATTTTACTTTTGCAGCCACTGTTGAGGTAATTGCTTTGTTGCAGTTAACTCCCGTATTGGTCGATGTAGACATGTACAACATGAACATTTCTATTGATGGGATTCGTAAAGCAATAACGCCAAAAACAAAAGCTATTGTCCCGGTTCACTTGTTTGGACGTGCAGCCAATATGGAAGCTATTATGGCTATTGCCAAAGAACATAATTTGTATGTTATTGAGGATAACGCACAAGCCATTGGCGCTAATTGCAAATTCTCTGACGGTACCAAAAAGAAAGCAGGAACAATTGGTCACGTAGGGGCTACTTCATTTTTTCCTTCCAAAAATTTAGGATGTTACGGTGATGGTGGAGCAATTTTTACGAATGACGATGCTTTGGCTCACAAACTACGCGGAATTGTAAATCACGGTATGTATGAGCGTTATCACCACGATGTTGTGGGTGTAAACTCAAGATTGGACAGTATACAAGCAGCAGTTTTGAATGCTAAATTGCCTTTATTAGATCAATACGGAAAAGCCAGACAAGATGCTGCACGTAAATATTCTGCGGCTTTTGAAGGACACAAAAATATAATCGCACCAAGTATTTGTGATATTTGCGACTGTCACGTTTTTCATCAATATACTTTAAGAATTCTTGATGCCGATAGAAATGGATTGATGCAACATTTGTTAGACAAAGGAATTCCTTGTGCCATTTATTACCCAATTCCGTTGCATTCGCAAAAAGCATACGCTGATACTAGGTATAAAGAAGAAGATTTTCCAGTAACCAATCAATTGGTTAAAGAAGTGCTTTCTTTACCAATGCACACAGAATTGGACGATGAACAAATAGAATTCATTACATCGAGTGTTTTAGAATTTTTAAAATAAAGTAAAAAAGACGCTAATCAAAGCGTCTTTTTTATGAATTAAAACAAGCTAATAAGATTTTTTTTATAAAAATTAATAACACATGAAAATACTAGTAACAGGAGGTTTAGGATTTATAGGATCACATACCGTTGTTGAATTACAAAATGAAGGTTTTGAAGTAGTGGTTGTTGATAATTTATCTAATACTTCTTTGGATGTATTAGATGGAATTCAAAACATTACGGGAGTAAAGCCCGCATTTGAAAAAATTGATTTAAGAGAGAAAGATAAAGTTCAAGATTTTTTTAAAAGACATGATGATATTGCAGGAGTAATACATTTTGCAGCTTCAAAAGCGGTGGGCGAAAGTGTTGAAAATCCGTTGTTGTATTATGAAAACAATATTAGTGCTTTGATTTATTTGTTGCAGGAATTACAACAAAAACCAGAAGCTAATTTTATTTTTAGTTCCTCTTGCACGGTTTACGGTCAAGCCGAAACGATGCCGATTACTGAGAATGCGACTATTCAAACTGCCATGTCTCCATATGGAAATACCAAACAAATAGGTGAGGAGATTATCACTGATACGGCCAAAGTGACCAATATCAACGCTATTTTATTGCGTTATTTTAATCCAATTGGATCGCATCCATCAGCTGAAATTGGAGAATTACCACTAGGAGTACCACAAAACTTAGTGCCTTTTATTACGCAAACAGGAATGGGATTGCGAGCTGAATTATCGGTCTACGGGAACGATTATCCTACACCTGATGGTACTGCCATTCGTGATTATATTCATGTAGTTGATTTGGCGAAAGCCCATGTTATTGCATTACAGCGCTTATTGAATAAAAAAAATGAAACCAAAGTGGAGACATTCAATTTAGGTACCGGTACGGGAAGTTCGGTTCTGGAAGTAATTGAAACTTTCGAGAAAGTAAGCGGAAAAAAGTTACCGTATAAAATTGTGGGTCGACGCGAAGGTGACATCACATCAGCTTACGCAAGTACTGAAAAAGCTAATGAAGTTTTAGGTTGGAAGGCGCAATCAACACTAGAAGAAGCCATGGCAAGTGCCTGGAAATGGGAACAGAAAGTTCGTTTATAGCGTTAGATTTTAGAGACGCTCTTGCTAAATAGAATGAAAATCCTGAATTATCGCGATGATAATTCAGGATTTTTTCTTTTCAGTAATTTGTTGTAAATTCGTGAGACTAAGAAATGAGTCATGGATGCTGAAAAAAATAAATCTGAAAATAGTAAAGCCGAAGAGCCTTCAATAGGTTATGAAACTTCAAAAATTAGGTTTAAGGGAATTGATAGAGCTACTTTTAATTTTGATGAAGAAGTGAAAAAAGGCTTCACTCCCGAGGAATTTAAAGTTGAGATGTATAAAAGAATAAAAGCCTATCCTTGGAAAAAGTAATTTTTAAGGAAGAAATTCTACTATATTTTGATGAATTGATTTCTATACTCTTCGATCAAGAATATTTTAGTTACGAAAAGAATGCAATACTTTATGTTGATAAGATTGTAGATTTTATTATCTTAGAAATTAATAGTTTTCCGCATAAATCAACTCCACAAAAACTCCGTCATTTAGGGTCAAACTATATTTTTTACAAAGCGAATAATCGAACTACTTGGTACATATTCTTTGAAAGACAAGATTCTATATTTTTAATTACTGGGATTAGTAATAATCATTGTGAAGAAGCTAAGAAGCGGTGAGAAAAAGAAAAGCCAAATCTATTAGGATTTGGCTTTTTTTATTTATTTTTTAGCTGCTTCTTTCATCTTTGCAGCTGCTTCATCTAATTTTGCGGCACCTTTTTCAAGCGCTTTGCCAGTTTTTGATTGTAAGGTATCTACAGCCTTGTCCATTTTTACAGTGGCAGTATCTATTTTTGCTTCTAATTCAGTACCTACGGCATCTTTTGCCTCGTCTAATTTAGCTTTCGTTTCTTCTTTACAAGAAACAGTAATTAAAGCTAAAAGTGCTATTCCTAAAATTACTTTTTTCATATTCATTTAATTTATGGGTTTGTATATTTTAAAGATATAAAAAAATCCTCATAAACACAGGTCTATGAGGAATTTTTATTAGTTTGAAAACGAGCTTATGCGTTGGCAGTAACTGCTTCTTTATTGATTTTTCCAATTAATCCAGCAAGTACTTTTCCAGGACCAACTTCGGTAAATAAGGTTGCCCCATCAGCAATCATTTGCTGTACAGATTGCGTCCATTTTACAGGAGCGGTTAATTGAATGATTAAATTTTTCTTGATTTCGTTCGGGTCCGAAACGGCACTTGCAGTTACGTTTTGATACACTGGACATATTGGTGTTGAAAAAGTTGTAGCTTCAATAGCTGCTGCTAATTCTTCACGAGCTGGCTCCATCATCGGAGAGTGGAAAGCGCCTCCAACAGGTAAAATCAAGGCTCTTTTGGCACCCGCTTCTTTCATCTTTTCGCACGCTAATTCAACAGCTTTGTATTCACCAGAAATTACCAATTGTCCAGGACAGTTATAATTGGCAGCTACCACAACACCATCGATAGAAGCACAAATGTCTTCAACAATTTTGTCGTCTAAGTTTAAAACAGCTGCCATAGTTGATGGAGTAATTTCGCAAGCTTTTTGCATGGCCAAAGCTCTTTGAGAAACTAGTTTTAAACCGTCTTCAAAAGATAAAGCACCATTAGCAACTAGTGCAGAGAATTCGCCAAGAGAATGTCCCGCTACCATTTCTGGAGTGAAATTTTCTAGAGTTTTAGCCAATATTACAGAGTGTAAAAAAACAGCTGGTTGAGTTACTTTGGTTTCTTTTAATTCTTCGGCAGTTCCTTCAAACATGATATCGGTGATGCGAAATCCTAAAATTTCGTTCGCTTTTTCAAATAATTCTTTTGCAAGTGGATTACTCTCGTATAAGTCTTTGCCCATACCTGTAAACTGTGCGCCTTGACCAGGAAATACGTATGCTTTCATGTGTTTCTTTTAAAATTTAAAAAAATATGGATAGAATTTACGAATCTATCTCGCTGCAAAAATACTATTTTTTTACAAGCGACAATAGTTTCCTTTTTTTCGGAATAGTACTGTAACGCTTTTTGATGTACGAAGACTAATCTGGTACACAAATAACTTTTCAAAATGAAAAAGACATTTACTTTTATTTTCTTACTGATTTTAGGGTTTTTATTGTTTTATAACAATTTACCTGTTCTCAATTATGGTTTTACAGGTTTCGCTTTTATTTTGTTGATTCTAGCCGTTTTGGCCTTGCTGTTTTCGACGGGATTTGCTGTTTCAGGTTCCAATAATCAGTTAAAAGTGGTCTCGAAGCCTCCTCGTTTTTTAGTATATATAGTTCTTGTGGTTTTGGGGTATTGCACGATTTTGCCCTTTGTAACTAGTTTGAAAATGTTTCGCTCTGACTCGTACCAAAAGTTGCTTGGAGAGGTAAAAAATGGAGACAAAATAACCAATCACATTGCTCCAATTGCAATAGATAAAATTCGTGTTGTTGATGAAGAATTGGCACATCTGCTGGGTGAGAAAATCTTAGGTTCGCAACCGGCTCTAGGTAGCCAAGTAGAATTAGGTGATTTTTGTATTCAAAAAGTAAATAATAGTTTGTATTGGGTAGCACCTTTGTTACACTCTGGTTTTTTTAAATGGTTCAACAATCAAGAAGGAACAGCAGGATATGTTATGGTTTCAGCAACCAATGAGCGTGATGTAAAATTGGTACAAAACGTAGCGGGTAAAGCAATTAAAATTAAGTACCAGCAAGGAGCTTTTTTTCAAAGTAATATTCACAGGCATATCTATTTTAACGGAAATGCCACAGTAGGTTTGACTGATTTTAGTTTTGAAATTGACGATGCTGGAAATCCGTTTTGGATTGTAACTAAATATGCTAAAAAAATAGGTTTCTCAGGTAAAGAAGCTATTGGTGTAGCTGTTGTTAATGCACAAACTGGAGCTATTGTAGAATACTCAATTGGTAAAACACCAAAATGGGTGGACAGAATTCAGCCTTTATCATTTATCGAAGATCAATTGAATGATTGGGGCGAATACGTGCATGGATATTGGAATTTTTCGAATGCGAACAAACTTCAAATTACCGAAGGTTTGACATTGGTTTACGGAAACGATAACAAGTCATATTGGTATACGGGTTTGACATCAGTAGGAAAGGACGAATCTGCTGTGGGTTTTGTATTGGTGGATACCAGAACAAAAGAAACTACTTTTTACAAACAAGGAGGTGCAACTGAATTTGCTGCCCAAAGTTCGGCTCAGGGTAAAGTTCAAGAAAAAGGATATGAGGCATCTTTGCCTATTCCTTACAACATTAATAACATTCCAACGTATGTGATGACTTTGAAAGATAAAGGCGGATTAGTTAAAATGTTTGCTATGGTAGCTATTTCGGATTATACCATTGTAGGTGTTGGAAATACGATGCGTGAAGCATTAACCTCATTTAAGAATGCGTACAACATGTCAGATAATAAGATTAATCCGGGCAATGTGTCAAATAAAAAAATGTTGAAGACCGTCGTTACTAGAATTCAGAATGATGTAAAAAACGGCAACAGCTATTATTATTTTAAAGTAAAAGATTATCCTAATATTTTTGTAGGCTCATCGCAAATTTCGAGTCAGTTGCCAGTAACAATGATTGGCGATACGATCCTAATTTCATTTGATATTGATACAGAGGAAGTAATTGATGTTTCCACTTTTGAAAACATCAATTTAAAAAAGAAATAATTTTGGTTAATTATTTGTAGTGATAAAAGGTTGGATTCAGTTGTATTGAATTCAGCCTTTTTTGATTTTATTTCTAAGGAGTATTTTAAAAATAAGTCAAAGCACCCGATGGACATTTGTCTACCGTTTCTCTTATTTTTTCAGAGGACGAAGCATCAATTTTTATCCAAGGTTTTTCCTTTGGTTGAAAAACATCGGGATTATTGCGAACACAATTACCAGAATGAATGCATTTGCCAGCCTGCCATACCACAGTGAGTTCACCGTTAGTATATTCTTTTGTGATGTCCTTTGGCTCCATAATTATATTGTGGTGTTGATTACAATGTTATTTTTTAGTATTTTAGAAACAGGGCATTTTTCGGCAATGTTCAATAATCGTTTCTTGATGTCTTCTTCAATTGTTTGAGGGAAATAAATCGCCCTTGAAATAAATGTAGTAGGTGTTGGACCATCTTCCTGATTAAAATTTAACGCAATATTGATTTCAGGAATGTCCCATCCTTTTCGGTCGATGTACATTCTTAAAGTAGAAAGTGTACACGATGCTAGGGCGGCAAGTAGCGTACTGTATGGATCTGGTCCTAAATCTTTTCCTCCTATGCTTTCGGGTTCATCCATTATAAGTTGGCCGTTCCTCCAAGTAATTGTGCATAAATATTTTTGGGAACCAATAGTACCTAAAATATCATTCTCTAAAGCCTTTTCCATCAGTAATATATTATTTTTTGAACGTAGTTATAAAACATCTTTAAATTCGGGAGTTTTGTTGAAAACGTGTTTTACAAAATACCAAAACGGAACCACATTAAAGTCTTTATCTCATGTATATGAACTTCTCTCTAACAGCAAATCATTACCAAAACCTTTTAATGTCATCGTTTAAATTACGAAGTGCTCCAAATTGAATTCTATAAGGATTGTACCAACTTTTGAATCTAAAACCAAAATTAGCTTGTAACCATCAGTGATCTGAATGTTATCTAGTGCTTGCTTTGTGTAAAACTGTATTTCCTACAGTATATAAATTTAGTGATTTTTATTATACAAATTTAGGAAGATAAATATGAGAGCACTTAATATAGATTGAGAAGCTACCAAAACAAACTTTGGTAGCCTCTGTAAACGTTGTAATTATGCAAATATCAGTTGGATTTGTATAACCATGAGCATTTACAAACAAATATCTTTGCGCTTTTAAAATTATTCAAAAAAATAGCATGAGTCAATTATACAAAGTGGTACTAGCAATGATGATGATAACCACTTCATCATTTGCTCAAATAGATTTCGATAAAGTGATTATTAGGAAAAGCTTGTCGCAAGCATGGGAATTAGATAGTATAGACAAGCAAGGAACTTTTAGGTTTGTCTCTTATCGTCCTACTTATATAGCTGCAGCGCGTTGGTCTAGTAAAAAGAATGAAGCACCTTTTAATGAAAGTGGCGAATTTAACACTACCGACAAAAATATTTTTAATAATATCGAGTCCAAATTTCAAATCAGTTTTAAAACTAAAGTGATGGAAGGCGTATTCAATGGGTTTGGTGATTTGTGGGTAGGATATACTCAAATAGCGCATTGGCAGATTTACAATAAAAAATTATCTAGAGCCTTTAGAGAACTCAACTATGAACCCGAAATAATTTTAAACTTCCCTGCAGATATTGCTCTTTTTAAAGGAAAAATCAGAACTTTTGGGGTTATTTTGAACCATCAATCTAATGGGAAAGACATTCCTACGTCAAGAAGTTGGAATAGAATTGTATTAAACATTGGATATGAATATAAAAACTGGAATGTAAATTTTAGACCTTGGTATCGCCTGCCTGATACGGAAGATGAAAATCCAAATATTACCAAATATGTTGGAGATGCAGAGTTAGAAATAGCGGCACAATTTGGTAAGCATGAATTTTATACGCTGATCAATCATTCGTTTAGTACTTTTGAAAAAGGAAATATTCAACTTAATTATGTATTCCCGATTCATGGCCATTTGAGAGGTCATGCTCAGATTTTTCAAGGTTACGGAGAGACTTTGATTGATTATAATGTCAAGCAAACTACTATTGGAATTGGAGTTTCCTTTGCAAATTGGTAGATCTCTTGAAACTCTTGAATACTTTACAGCTACTCTATTTTACAAGTAATTACTGTCTTGTACCAAAACGATGGCTTTTGGAACCATGATTTCATTTTGCTAAAAAACTCAGAAGATATACTAAAATTGGAAGCGATGTGTTTTTTAATATGTTTTTTAGATTATGATAGGGTAATCTTCAAAAGCAAAGGGTAGAGGATTTTCGACTATATTGTCATTTATATTGATACTCCAGAATTTGTAAAATTTGTAATGTTCACAAATTGGCTGCTACCGAATAAAATAGTTTTGGCTTTAAAGTGAATAGTCTCTACTTTATATAGAAATGAGCTTACTTTTTATAGAATTAGTGCACTTTATTGGGCAATATTTTGATGAATTAACGCTTTTATTTTTGTTCTGTTTTCTTTTTCTCAGGCAATAATTCAAATGATGTTGCCACAAAACGCTGGTTAACTATGTTACCTGTAACTTTGGCTTTCCTTACAGCAGCACAAAATCCGTCTTTGGCATGTGCATCGCCGTGAGAATCGATGGAGCTGCCATCAACAAAATAGGATTTTCCGTCCATGCGAACAGCTAAGTCGCATCCGTGTCCGGTCATTCCAAATTGGCATTGACCACATGAAGCTTCAACAATTTTAGATTCTTGGTTTTCTTTTTTATCCTGAGCACTGGCTAGAGTAGCCATAATTAAAAGTGCTATACAAAGTATTTTTTTCATGGTAATAAAGTTATAAAAAAAAAACAAAGATACCTGTTTTTTACATCGAATAGTTTTTAAACATGTAAATCCACAACAGTCGCGACAAACGAATATTGAACGAAGCTAAGACGATTATCACAAAGGCAATAATAGGTATAATTCTCAAATCAAATCTTTCCTGAAAGAAAAACTGAGCAATACCATAAGTGGCTATACTCTGTGCTACTGTTAAGCCATAGTTGACATACATAGCTCCAAAAAAATAGCCAGGTTCTTTCTCGAACTTGTAATGACAATGCGAGCAGTATTCGTTCATTTTAGGGAAACCAAACGTAAAAAAGATACTTTTTTCATTAAAAACTTTTCCTTTTTGACACTGTGGACAATCATTATTTAGGATATGCGCGATAGCGTTTGACATGATATTTATTTTTATCAAAGGTATTTTTTATTGCGATGCATAATATTTTCTATCTTCGCTACTTATAGGACAATAAAGACATTTAGATATCATGGCTAAGTATCCCATTTACAATATTCAGCGGTTTAATTGCAATGCAGTCAACAGTAGTTTGTACATCAATACCTTTAAAAATCATTTGGTTACGCACAGTTTCGTAGAGGAACCGCACCGCCATAATTCCTATGTTTTAGTATTTTTTACACAAGGCTCGGGGACGCATGAGATTGATTTTGATGTTTTTGATATTCAGCCCGGAAGTATGTTTTTTATGCAACCTGGACAAATTCACCATTGGCATTTATCCGAAGATGTTGAAGGATATGTTGTTTTTTACTCACAGGAATTTTACAATCTTTACTTTGGACAAAAAGATATTGCCGACTATCCTTTTTATTCTGCTGTGGATAATAAACCCGAGCTTGTTTTGCAAACTACCGAGACATTGGCCATCGTGCCCTATTTTGAAAGACTTATCGAGGAATCAAAGTCTACTCAGCCTTGGCAAAAGGATTATATTTTGAATCTTTTAGACTGCATTCATATTCAAATTGCGCGTAAATACCAGAAATCGAATTTGCATCAAGCACATGCCTACAATGTGAAAATTAAAGCTTTTGAAACCGAATTAGAAAAGCATTACAAAACAGAAAAAGCAGCCTCTTTTTACGCAGCCCAGCTTCACATAACGCTGAAACATTTAAATAGAATTTGTAACGAAAGACTCCAAAAAACCACCACTGAGGTTATCACGGACAGAGTTTTACTCGAAGCCAAGCGCATGTTGTTTGACAAAGATTTTACGGTGAACGAAATCGCTTTACGTTTAGGATATGAAGATTACTCCTATTTTACCCGATTGTTCAAGAAACATACGGGAATAACTCCAAGTAATTTTAAAACCACCAAAAATTAGTTTTTGGTGGAAATGTTTTGTTTTTTCTTTGTTAGTACCACATAAATAATACACAAACTACAAACAGTATTAATGAAATACAAATAATTAGGCTTTACAAAAGTCACTTCAAGGATTAATAATGTACTGTTTATAATGAGCGCGCAACTAGATAGCAAGAGTAGGGTATTTTTAAATTTCATACTGGCAAATATTTAGATTTTTTGTCTAACGTTTTAATGCATGCACTTATGGGTGAACCGTTATTTGTGCTGCCGCTTTCTTCGCTTTTTCTACAACAATGTCAATAGGTGTTTCAATACTATCATTTACTAAAGCTACTCCCATACGTCGATAAGGTCTTGAGGTGGGTTTGCCAAAGATTCTAAAATCAGTTTTGGGTAAAGCAGCAATTTTTTCTATTCCTGTAAAACTTGGATTTTCAGAGTTTTCAGTTGCTAAAATAACGGCACTAGCACCCACTTTTTCTAGGGTGATTTCAAAAATAGGCAAACTTAAAATAGCACGTAAATGCAATTCGAATTCGTTAAAGTTTTGCGTTCCCGCCAAAGTTACCATTCCTGTGTCATGTGGTCTTGGCGATAATTCTGAGAAATAAACACCATCATCCGCCAAGAAAAATTCTACTCCAAAAAGTCCTGCGCCTCCCAAAGCTTCGGTAACTTTCTCCGCCATATCTTGGGCTTCGTATAAGTCTTTGTCAGATATCAGGGCAGGTTGCCAGCTTTCTTGATAATCGCCACGTTCTTGTCTATGACCAATTGGGGCACAAAAAAGCGTAGTATTATTATTTTGCGTGACGGTCAATAATGTAATCTCTGAATTGAATTTTACAAAAGCTTCTACAATTACTTCAACTACATCACCACGAGAACCGTCAACGGCGTATTGCCAAGCTTTTTCGATATCAGATTCTGTTTTGATGGTGGATTGCCCTTTTCCAGACGAAGACATCAATGGTTTTACCACGCATGGCATTCCAACTTCGGCTACTGCTTTTGTCAATTCTTCGGCAGTGGTGGCGTATCGATAGTTGGCAGTTTTGAGTCCTAATTCTTTGGCGGCCAAATCACGTATCGCTTTACGGTTCATCGTAAAGTTGGCTGCTTTTGCTGATGGAACTACGGTAATACCTTGTTTTTCGTAATCATAAAAACGTTCGGTGCGAATGGCTTCTATTTCGGGAACGATAAAATCGGGTTGGTGTTTGGCAACGATGCGGTCTAATGCTTCGCCGTCTAGCATATTGATGACTTCAAAACCATGCGCTACTTGCATAGCAGGGGCATTTTCATAACTGTCTACCGCAATCACAGTTTGCCCGATGCGTTGTGCTGCGATAACAAATTCTTTACCTAATTCGCCTGAGCCGAGGAGTAGTATTTTCATTTTGAAGTGTGTTGTATAGTTGTGGAATATTAGAATAGTAAAAGTAACTAAAAATGTTTTTAACCACAAAGTTCATTACGATTTACGCGAAGAGCTCAAAGACTTTGTGTTGAATTAAAAAAGGTTCATAAAGACTTTATGAAAAAATCTTTGCGAACCTTGCGTAAGCTTTGTGCCCTTTGTGGTTAGTGTCTAATGAAAAAGATCTTCTTCAATTTCGAATTCAGCATCTTTTTCCTAAATCTCCATTTCGCAGGGTTTGCAATTGAATTTGAGTTTGTATTCTAATGTACTGGAGTCGAGGACTTGTATTTTCAATACTTTAAATTATGGATGGAACTAGTGAGTTTTCCAAATTTGCTATGTTTTTTTGTAAGAGGTTTTTGCTATATTTTTTTGTAGAACGATATCAAAACAAAAGATATATGATATAGCCCGTTCGACGCGTCGAACACGCTTACGCCCAGATGTGTAGGAGAGTATTTCAGGTCTTTTTAGGAAACCTTTTATTTTCAATGGTAATCGAATTTTTTACTTTTATTTACTGGTTTTTATCTTTTTTTACCGCAAAAAGCAGTCTATCTCATTGAATTATTAATTTAACTAACTGTTTTTCAATGATATATGTAAAAAAAAATAAATATTTCCGAATGGGCTATAAAAATGTCCGAATGGGCTATCGAAATGTCCGAATGGGCTAGTGGTTTTATTTTTTAACATTTATCTTTGGCAACGATTTGTTAATTTATATTTTATATGAAAAGAAAACTACACGCTACATTCTGGATTCAAAAACGGAATATTTTTATTTTATTATTTCTTTTATTTTCGTTTCTCGGTTTTTCTCAAGAAGCTAATCACATTAGACTTGGGCAAAAAGAATGGGTTGCAGAATACTTTAAAGGAACTTATTGGGATGCCAAGATTGTTGGATCTAATCTTTATTTTTCTGCCCTTATATCAGATGATGAATGTCAGGCAGGGGACAATTATATACAGACATTAGAGATTGAATTAGCAGGGAAACGTTTATTCAAACTGCAACAAGTATATAATGCGGGAACTGATTATAGGTTGACTAATGCTAATGATCCATGTATTGATGAAGAAAAACTGCGTTGGAACATTGTTAGAGATTATCCCTTTTCTTATGATCATTTGGATTATAATGGGAATAATGGTGTTCTTTATTTTACTATTCCATTGCCAGCTGAATTTCTTGTTGGTCCTGTGACACTTGCTGTAAGTGCTACGCATAACGGTACCCATAATTCAACGGCTCCATATACTACTCCAGTATTGCCAACGATGCCAGATTTAAGAATAACTCAAGGCTGTGGTTCAGTAAATTTGGCGTGGAATAAATTATCGATTCCATCAGGTTTAAATGCCTCTGATTTTATCTATGTGATAAGTAAGGATGGAGAAGTGGTTTGGGCATTAGATTCTTCTAAGGTAGGTTATGAAGTAAAAGGTGTTACTGGTGCTGTTAATACTAAAGTAGATTTGAGATGGAAAACTGAAATTATTGATAGTAAGTCAATTGATGGTTCAGCTTATGATCCATTATCCATACCTGCAGAGCTCACGGCAAGTACGAATAGGTGTGATGGAACGGTAGAGTTAAAATGGCAATGGTCACAATCAAGTCCAACTAATTTTGTAGTGTATCGTTCTGACAATCCTTCAACAGGTTTTACACTTGTTTCAAATACAATTTTAGGGTCCAAAAGATCTTATATTGTTTCTGGATTAGATCGTGGAAAAGAATATTATTTTAAAATTGCTGCCAAAGGCGGAAAATGTCCTGATGAAGAAGGAGCAAGTTCTGCGGATGATGTTGTAGGTATTTCTCCTAATGATCCATTGGAACCTATAAATGCTAAAATGAGTTTGGTAACCGGAACTGATTCAGGTGTTAGCTTAACTTGGAATGAAAGACAATGGTTAGCTGTTGATTTTCAAAATGCAACAGACCAAAAATATCGAATCTTGAGAAGAGATTTGAAAAAAGGAAGTGAGACCATTATAGAGCTTCCGATTGGAGATTTGTATCAAAGTCAGATTCAAGGAAAAACTAGAAATGCAACAACAGGATTTGCGCTTAGTTATTTAGACAAAGAAGTGAGTACTTGTGAGTCGTATTCTTATAAAATTTTAGCAATTAATAATTGTAAAACAACTACTCCGGTAGTGTTTACTAAAGCGGATAACACAGATAAATTAAGTGTAACCAATGTAGATTTATCGGCCGTTTTTGCTGCTAAAAACCTAGAAACATCAAAAGGATATTTTGGTAACATCGTTCAATTAGATTGGACTACTGATCAAAATGCTGATTTTGTTGGGAATTACAAAATTTATAGAAGAACACTTAATAGTGTTGTTGTTCCTGAATTGCAAATTACAATAGATAAGAATACTCGCTCTTGGGCTGATACCCGTGCATTAGCGCAAACATTATATGAGTATTATGTTGTAGCTGTTGCTGATTGTGGTTTGGATAAAATAGTGAGTTACGATATTAATTTATTGTCAGGTAAAACCTTTACTCAAGTAGCCTCAATACGAGGCTTAGCTTCAGGTATTGGTTTTAGATTACCTGCAGGAATTGTAACAGGTAATATTAGTTATACTGGCGGTTTTGCAGTACCTAATGTTAAAGTTGTTGCTGAAAAAGACGGGGCTATTACCGGAAATGCTTTATCATTTGATGGAGTAAATCAAACGGTAAAAATTAATCCAGATGCAAGATCAATTAATTACAATACCGCAGGATTTTCTACATCTGTTTGGTTGAAACCTAAAGTGTTAACAGGTATTAAAACTGTCGCAACTCAAGCGGGTGTTTTTACTATTGGAACGAATGGTAGCAAAGTAACTGTAACTATTGGAAGTACTACCATAACCTCTAACGCAAATTTGGTAGTGAACACATATACTAATGTTTTTGCAACTCGAAGCGGTAGTCAATTAACATTGTATATTAATGGTAAAAAAGACAAAGAAGTTGCAATAAGTGGTTCGTTAGTGGCAAGTTCTAGTAGTTCTATTTATTTAGGAAGTAATGGTACGTCTAATTATTTCAATGGAATCTTAGATGAGTTTCGTATCTATAAAACGGCTTTATCTGATGCAGATGTAGAACGTGACTATGGTCGATTGATACAAGCAGAAACTCCAAACATTGTAGGTAACTGGCGATTTGATGAAGGATTTGGTCCTTATGTTTTCGATTCTTCTAAAGAAGGAGGGGCTTATAATAAGATTGATGGCGCATTAATAAATGCAACTTGGAGTAAAGACGTGCCTTCAAAAGTACAATTGGGCTTTGCTGGTTTTAGTGATATTAATGGTAATTATGTAATTGAAGGAATATCGTACAATAGTACCGGAGAGAATTTTAATATTACTCCAACGATTACTTTATCGGGTTCGATTCATGCGTTTTCTCCATCCAATCGAATTTTGTATTTAGGTGAGGGAAGTAGCACCGAAAACAATATTGATTTTATAGATAAATCTTCATTTAATGTTACGGGTTCTGTAGTTTTTAACTTTGATAATGTTGAAGGCACAACCGGTAAAAGTTCCGGTTCAAAAGGGGTTTCTATCTGGATCGATGGAGCACAACAAGCTATGAAAGACGGTAAATTTGTACTAACCGATCAAAATGGTCAATTTGCTTTAAATGTACCAATCGGAAAACATTTTTTAGAGTTTAGAAAAGATGGGCATACGTTTCAAAGTGCAACTTATCCACCTACTGGCACTTATGACTTTCAAGATAATCTTTCAGGGATTGAAGTTTTAGATAATACCAAACATAAATTAGTAGGTCGTGTAGTTGGTGGATTGGTTCAATCTAGAAAAATATTAGGTTTTTTAGGAGATAAAGGTAATCTAAAACCAGAAAATCAAAGTGTCAATAATATTGGTGTAACTACTTTTACACTGACATCTGTAGATACACGTATTAAAAGAAGCGTAGAAACGGATCCAGAAACTGGAGAATTTGAAATTTCATTACCTCCTCAAGAATATGAATTTTCAGATGTATTATACAAAGAGGGCGATGCGACTTTGTTTTTTAAGAAAGATATTCAATCCGTAAAATTAGATGATGAGGATGCGTATACCGGTGTTGAAGTTGAAGCTCCAGTTAAAGTTGGTTCGGCATATGTTAACAAAAAAGCAACATACAATGTAGCGAAAACATTGACTTACCGCAGCACTCCAAGTATGACGGTTAAAAATAGTAAAGCACTTGATTATTTACCAAATACCAAATTAGGAAGCGTTGCCAAAACTCAAATAGGTGAAACTACGGTTAAATTTGTCGATAAATCATCAGGCCTAGAGGTTGCAGTACCAACTGAGGATTTACCTTATCCAATGTTTTTACAAGGAAAAAGTTATCAAACAACCATAAAAGCGGTCGAAGTGTATAGCTATAAAGGAACAAGACCTTTGAAAAATCCAGCAACTGATGAAGTAGCTGTTTTAGATGGTTCCTTAACTGTAAGTAATGGTATTAGTGCCAAAGCCGATCAAGGAGGTGAAGCAGCTTACCAAAAAGCAGACCAATCATGGGAAGTACTTACAGGAAATACACATGAATTTGAATTGCAAGAGGAAGGAAGTGTTAATTATACTTTTGTTGGGGGAGATCCTGATATTATCAAAGGGGCAGGGCCAGAAGATTCCTTTGTAAAATCCATTTCAATGGCATTAAAAACAGGAGATTATACCATTTATTGGCCAGAATCGACTAATGCTACCGGTCTATATAAAGGATATGTTAGTGGTTCTGCAAAATTACCAGGGACTGACTTTGTAACCGAAGCTCCTGTCTCTATACAAACAACACTTAGAATGCCGCCAGGTAGTAAAAGTAGTGTTACAATAGAGAAGGGAAGTACTTTTACGACTGAAACAACAAACAGCACGGTTGCTGGTGGTGATTGGGCGTTTGGAATTGGAGTTGCATTTGAGACTGAAATAAAAGAGCCTCTTTCTGAAACTAGTCTTGCAAAAGCTGAAGGTGCTGTAATAGCTTCAACCTATGGGTCTAAATACCTAGGAGATGAGAAAACAAGTGTGAGTACACAAGCATTTTCCGAGAGTTTTACGATCTCAAGCGAAGACGCTTTTGACAAAGGTGATTTCTTTATTTCAACGGCTAAAAATGTTGAAATAGGTCGTGCTACAAATATTAATTTTCAACTAGCCTCTACTTGTGTCGACTGTAAAGGGCCTAAAGTGAAAGATGGTAACGGTAAGGAATATGTGCTAGATAAAGGAGAAGTTTATTATCAAAAAGAGAAAGGAAAAACAACTTTCTTGTATTCTGAAGATCATATCAAAAATGATATTATCATTAAATTGAAAAATATTAGAAATGCTTATTTTGTAAACAATTCCGATGTCTATTTATCAAAGTTTGATGCGTCAAATCCAAATTATGGATTGAATAATGACGATCCTCGTCTATTAAATTTGCGAAATAACAATGATTATACAAAAGATGATGCAGCTGATGATTCTGGAAATTCATATGTATTCAATCGTTCAAAAGCGCCAAAAGTAAATGGAGTGATCGTTGATAAAGTTCGTTGGTATAACAATCAAATAAGAGCTTGGGAAGAAATTTTGATGAACAATGAAATTGAGAAATATACCGCTATTAATGGTGGTTCACCAGAAAAAAAGAATATCTCAATTAGTTCAGGAATTGCTTATACCAATACATCAACTGTTGAAAGTGAGGAAATTCGTTTAGAATCTTCTGAGATAATGGCAGGTGCATCTATAGATGCTGAGTCAAAATTCTTGTTAGGAACAGGGGTTTTAGTTGGTCCAGCAGTTACTGCGCATGGTGGTGGTGATAAAACTTTTGGCTGGAGTAAAAGTAATTCAGAAGCTAAAGCGGTAACAACTTCTTATACCATTCAGGATAATGATCCTTATAATGTATATAGTTTAAATGTGTATAAAGGGAAAGGGAACGACGGCCCTATTTTTGAAGTGGTTGCAGGACAAACATCTTGTCCTTTTGATAGGGAAAAAGAGTTAGAAGTAACCAAAGCGAATGTGCATTATTTAAGGTATTGGGCAGATAAAATCACTTCAATTGTTGAAGAACAAACTCGCATAATTACATCGAAATATGCTGCAAATGTGCCTTTCGGTTATAATATTAATCCTAAGCCTTGGAATGATCAAAGGGATGAAGAAATTGTAAAGACGACATCTGCACTAATTAGAAAGAAAGACATATATAATACGTTATTCGATTTGTTTAAAAATAACAGCAAACCATTGTTAGGGGCTCGTACGGTTCAAATTCAAAAACCAGGAATGCTGGTAAATGGTAATGATAAAGCTACAATGCGTAACGTACCTTCAAGCAAAGCAGCTGTTTTTGACTTAGAATTAAGAAATGAAACTGAATTGTTGCCAGCTAAACCAAGTGATGCTATAACGTATCAATTGTCAGTTGATCCTGCCTCAAACCCAGATGGATTGGTAGTTTTGTTGAATGGAGAGAATTTAGTACAACCTATTCCGATTTCTATTCCTTTTGGACAAAAAATAAGACAAACCATTACTGTTTTAAGAGGTCCTAAGTTGTACAACTATAAAGATTTGACTTTGATATTTGAATCTCCTTGTGATGGAACTATACAGAAAATGGTTGCAATGGATATCGATTATATTCCAGTTTGTGCCGAAGCTTCTATTGAAAGCCCAGGCAATAAGTGGACAGTAAATTATGATGCGAACAATAAATTAGCCTTGAAAGTGGGTAATTATGACGTAAACTATCAAGGTTTTAAAGGAGTTAAGATTCAGTATAAACGCGCTAATGAGTCAGAAACTAGTTGGAAGCTCTTAGAAATGTATTATCGTGATGCCGATGCTCGTTTGCTTGCGGGTCAAGTAGAAGTAGACAGAAAAGCACCTTTATTAACCGAGCAAGGAGGAAACGATTTTATATATAGTTGGGATGTTTCTAAGTTGAATGACGATTTATACGATGTTCGCATTCAAAGTATTTGTTCGGGAGACGGTCAAGATGTGGTCTATACTTCACCAACGATATCGGGTATTATTGATCGTATCAATCCTTCTTCTTTTGGTGCTCCCCAGCCTTCTGACGGAGTATTATCTTCAGGAGATGAGATCATGATACAATTTAATGAACCTATCAATGCCGGATTATTAAATCCTTTTAATTTTGATATTCGTGGAGTTGTACAAGGCGGTAAATTATCGCACCCTGCTAGTGTATATTTTAATGGTGCCAATGATTATATGGAAATTCCGGAAGGAATTCAGTTAAATCGTCGCTCATTCTCTTTTGACTTTTATGCAAAACGTTCAAGACAAGGTGCAGAAGTATTGATTTCACAAGGTGTTTCAGATGCTCAAGCGTTAACAGTTGGATTTAATGGTGCTAATCAATTTGAAGTAAATTTAGCAGGAATGAAAATAAATTCTACTAAAACAATCCCTGCAGATGATACTTGGGTACATTACGCTTATGCCTATGATGCCTCTATTCAAGAAGCTAAATTGGTTATCAATGGATTATTAGATACAGCTACTCCAGGATTTTCTCCTAATTATGAAGCAGTAGGTAAAATATTGGTTGGTAAAGATGGATTGTCTCAAAAACCTTCTTTTGAAGGAAATATTCATGAATTGCGTTTTTGGGGTAAAGCACTTACTGTGGCGCAAATTAATGTTGCTGCTACAAAAAGATTGAAAAACAATGAGCCTGGTTTATTAGGAAACTGGCCAATGGAAGAAACAGAAGGTGTATTGGCAAAAGATATTGTCAGAGAAAGACATGCTACTATTGTTTCTGGAACTTGGCAAGTTGCTCTAAAAGGAAATGCACTGGCAACAAATGAACTTACAACGCCTACTGTAAAGTCACCTGCTTATTTAGATGTGTCTGATTTTAGTATTGAATTCTGGTTTAAAGGTAACGGAACTACTCGAGCCACTTTGTTATCAAATGGTAAAGGTGATAATACAGATTTAAACACAAATGGATGGTCTGTAAATGTTAACAGTTCAGGATTATTAGAGGTAAGAAATAACAATAATTTGTTTAACGCTTCTACTATTAACTATTTTGATAATCAATGGCATCATTTTGCTTTGGTTGTCAATCGTATGACTAATACAGTTTGTTATATTGATGGGAATCAGCAAAATTCAGCTGAGTCTAAATCATTAGGATTTTCTGGATTTGGTGGTGCAGCCTTGCATCTTGGATCTATGGGATGGGTTGATTCCTTGGGTATAACTCAGCAAGCACAACGTTTTTCGGGAGCGCTTGATGAGGTTCGTGTTTGGCAAGGTGCTCGTACTGCATTGCAAATAAAACGTGATATGCGTTATATGCTAAGTGGAGATGAAGCTGGTTTGGATTTATATTTGCCATTTGACAAATACGAAAATATAGGGGGAATTGAAACACTTAAAGCTTCAAACACATCTGCAGCTACTGGTTTGACTGCTGTTAGAAGTAACGGTGTAGAAGCTAGTATTGTTGGTACAGTTGCGTATATGCAAAACACACCATTAGTGAAATTACCTAGACCTGTTCGAAAAGTTAATTTTAGCTATTCTGCAAATCAAGATAAAATCATCTTGACTACTAGTGATGCCGATGCAGTATTAGAAAATGTTATTTTAGATATTAGCGTTTCAAATGTTCAGGATATTAATGGAAATACGATGCGCGCTCCAGTTACTTGGACAGCTTATGTTGACAAAAATCAAGTGGTTTGGACAGAGTCAGACAAACATTTTGCAATTGAATCTGGTAAAGGATTCACTTTTGAAACAACGGTTAAAAATACGGGTGGAAAATTATTTAATTACTCTATAAACAATTTGCCTTCTTGGTTAACTGCAAGTCCAAGCAGTGGAGTACTATCTCCAGTGAGTTCTAAGTCTATTACATTTACGGTAGACAAGGATGTGAATATTGGGAATTATGTGCAGGACATACTATTAGAAACCGAATTTGGATTTGCTGAAGTATTGAATCTCTCTTTAGATGTCTATAAACCATTACCTGCCGATTGGAAATACACCCCATCTAATTATCAGTACAGTATGAACTTTATAACGCAGTTGAGTATTAATGGAGAGATTTCTAGGGATCCAAATGATCAAGTAGCTGCTTTTGTTGGCGGTGAATGCCGTGGGATAGCAAAACTTAGATACATAGAAGCATTAGATAAATATGAGGCTTATATTAGTGTCTATAGTAATAAAACTTCAGGAGAAGCAATCGAATTTCGAATTTGGAATGCTAGTGATGGACAGGTTCATAGGGATGTAACTCCAACTTATGTTTTCGAGTCAAATGGCGTTGTTGGCACAGCTATTCAACCGTTGATCTTAAAAGCAGTTGATGTACTGGAATACACTTATGATTTGCCTAAAGGATGGACTTGGATTTCCACTCATTTGGATTATAATTATAACCCGAACAAACAATTAACAACGAATGATTTGTTAAAACCACTTAAAGCTGAAAATGGAGATTTAATTCGTTCCATTGATATTTTTGATGGTTATGATACTCAGGCAGGTTGGACTGGAACTATTTCTGCTACAGGAGGAATTAAAAGCGGAAAAGGGTATAAGATATTCTTATCTAATGCAAATCAATTAAAATATAATGGTCTTTTGTTAAAAGGCGATCAAGTAAAAATTGATGTTGTAAAAGGTTGGAACTGGATTGGATATGTTGGTTTTAAAAATACGCCAATCAATCAAGCATTAGCTGGATTTGGAAATGTTAGCGAAGGCGATGTGATAAAAAACCAATACAATTTAGCAATATATACTCAAAATGTGGGATGGGTAGGCGATTTGACAAGCTTGAAACCGGGTGAGGGTTATATGATGAAAACTGCTCAATCAGGAAGTTTCTTCTATCCTAATTTGAGTTACAGTGCTTCGACAAATAAATCAAGTACAAGTAAGGAAATTGTTCAATCCTCAGTTTTACCAGTAAGTTCAAAGTATTCCAATACAATGAATGCAGTGGCTGAGGTTCTGGGAGATAATCAATCAATGAATAACAGATTAAGAGCTTATGTTGGAACTGAATTAAGAGGTGAAACACTTCCTGTCTTTAACCCTCTTACAAAAAAGACTTCTTATTTTGTAACAGTCTATGGTCAATCAAATATCGAAAAAGTTCGATTTGAATTTGTTGATGATAAAGGTTCTGTTGTTGATGTAAATGAAGTTGTAGCTTTTGAAAAAGATGTTGTGTTAGGCGCATTAGCCACACCAACTATTTTAACACTAAAAGGGACTTTTGATGCATCAATAAATTCATTACAAGTTTCACCAAATCCATTTGCAGATCAGCTTAATATAAATTTTTATGTGGGTCACACTGTTTCTAAAATAGTACTTGTCAATGTGCAAGGAAGGATTTTGAAATCAGTAGAAATACCTAAATCTGTGGCTAGTTATACATGGGGTGTAGAACAGATTTCGTCTGGAGTTTATATTCTTTTATTTTATGATGTTGATGGAAATGTTATTGAGTCTCAAAAAGTAATAAAAAAATAAAGTAAAATTAAATTCATACTGCCAGTTATATATTGGCAGTGTGAATTCGTATAAATAATTAAAAATGAAAAAAAATCTACTAGGGGTATTTACTTTATTCATTCTAAGTTTGCCATCGATATATGCACAAGCTCCAGCAACTTGGGTTGTAAATCCAAGCGCATATAATAATTCAATGACTGTTACTGCTGTTTTGAATATGAGTTCTGTAGAATCTCGAGATACACAGGATGTTGTTGCTGCTTTTATTGGTTCTGAAGTAAGAGGTGTTGGGTCAGCTATTACACCTATTGTAGCTTCAAATCGTTACATAGCTTATTTTGTAATTTATAGTAACAATCTCAACGAGTTGGTTACATTCAAGATGTATAATAGAGTTACAAATAAAGTAACGAGCTCAGTTACACTGCCATTAAAGTTTATTGCGGATGGAAATGTAGGAACTTTTGTTAATCCACTTGTAATTAAAGATAATAATGTCCCTACTGATTTGACAATGTCTAATTTGACAATTCAGGAGAACAAACCTACTTCTTCTCTAGTTGGTACTTTAAACGTTGTCGATGAAGATCTTTCTGATACACATGTTTTTACTTTTTTAGATGGTGTTGGTTTTGAAGATAATACAGCTTTCGAAATTCTTAATGGAGCTATTTATGCCAAATCTTCTTTAGATTTCGAAGCCAAAAGTAGTTATACGATCCGTATACAAGCAGAAGATCCTAAAATGGGTAAGATTGTAAAAACCTTTCAGATTGCTGTTGTTGATGATGCTTTACCTACTGTTTTTACCTTGTCTAAAAATGAAACTACCGAAAATTTACCTGTTAATTCTGTTATAGGTGATTTTAATGTAGCCAAAGAAAATAGAAATGTATTCGATTTAACCTTGGTTTCGGGAAGTGGTGGAGATGACAATGCTTCGTTCGAAATTGTAAATAATCAATTACGCAACAAAGCGATTTTTGATTTTGAAACAAAATCCATATATAAAATTAGAGCTCAAGCTACAAATGCTCAAAACGATGTCCTTCTTCAAACCTTTGAAATTACCGTTAAGGATGATAATTTACCAACAGTTTTCGCTTTGTCAAAAGTAGTTATTGACGAAAATAAACCCGTTGGGAGTATAGTAGGAGATTTCACTGTTGTAAAAGAAGATCGTTCTGTATTTGCTCTTTCATTAATTGATGGAGCTGGAGCAGAAGATAATGCATCCTTTGAAATTATAGCCAACGCATTAAAAGTAAAAAGTATTTTCGATTTTGAAGCTAAAAGCGCTTACAGAATCCGTGTTAAAGCGGTTAGTACAAGAGGTGATATTTTAGAACAAACCTTTGAAATCAACGTTAAGGATGATAATTTACCAACAGTTTTCAGCTTGTCTAAAGATAATATTGACGAGAATTTAGTAGTTGGTACTATCATTGGTGATTTTAATGTTGTCAAAGAAAATAGAAATAATTTTAAACTTTCATTGAGTGATGGAGTTGGAGGAGAAGATAACACTTCATTTGAATTGGTTGGTAGTGCTTTGAAATCTAAATTAATTTATGATTTTGAGGATAAAAAATCTTTTCGTCTTCGTATCAAAGCTGAAAACACAATTGGAGATGTGTTGTATGCTAATTTCGTAATACACATTAATGATGTCAATGATGCTCCGGTTTTAATTACCTCTACTAATTATAGTATTAAGGAGGACTTTGAAATTGGCGGTGTAGTTGCAGTTCTTACTACTAAAGATCAAGATCCAGATGTTGCTAAGTATAGTTTTTTAAATACCGGATCGGATTACAAATATTTTCAAATTTCGGGTAATGAGTTATTGTTAAAGCAACGACTAGATTATGAAACTCAAAAGAGTTTTCAATTTGATTTAGTTAGTAATGACGGAAGAGGCGGCGAGGTTACTCAAACCTTACTTTTCACTGTTGTTGATGTTAATGAGAATCCTGTTATTCTGAATGCTAATGCAAACAATCTTATAGCATTTTCGGTATCTGAATTAGATCCAAAAGATACTATCGTTGGTAAAATTGAAATTACAGATCAAGATAAGGCTAATAGCCATACTTATAAAATTGTTTCAGATGAGAAATTGCCTTTTGCTATCGATGCTAATGGTGTTGTCACTTTAGTCGGAGCAGTTGATTATGAGAAAAAATCAAAATATTCTTTTCAAGTAGTTGTTACAGATAATGGAACGCCACAATTAAATGACGCGGTCAATGTTGAAATTGAAATAAAAGATGAAATAGAAGCTAAATTAGCCTTCAACAACTTTGTAAGCCCAAATAACGATGGTAAAAACGACTTCCTAGTAATTGAAAACATTCAACTTTACAAAGACTATAATTTATCGATTTACAACGTAAGAGGTCAACTTGTGTTTAGCGTAGTTCAATATAAAAATAACTGGTCTGGAGAGGGACTTTCACAAGGAGAATACTACTTGTACTTCATTGGAAAAAATAGTAATAATGAAGAGTTTATTTATAAAGAAGTTATCAATTTAGTCGTTAATTAAGTGTTTTCCTAAAAACACTTTGTTAATACTACAGGAAATCTTTTGGTTTTATGTTAATATAATAATAATTACAAATGAAAAATATATTCAAATTCAATATTGCATTGGTTATTGGTGTATTGTTTTTTACAATTACAACTAAGGCCCAATATCAATTAAATAATAGAATGGTTCAACAGAATAAATTCGGTATAAACCCTGCCTATGCTGGTGAATATGGTAAAACTCGAATAGCATTGATTGGAAGTTATACCCCTACGAAATTAGAAAACGCAAATAATTATCTATGGCAACAAGCTACATTAGAGATTCCTTTGAAAGATAATTTATCAACAGGAACTACTTTTTCAAATATTTCTCAAGGTAACTTTTCTCAAATGCAAATTAAACAAGCTTTTGCTTACAAAGTTAAATTTTCTGAGAAGCAAAACTTATCAGTGGGCTTTAGCTTTGGATTGAATAGGGAGTCTTTAAACTATAAAAATGGATTTAATCCAAATGAATATGTAGATTTAAGTGATCCCTATTTAAATAAAGATAATTATACTGAAAATGATTTAGGATTAGAAATTGGCGCAGTGTACCGATATGATAATTTTCAAATTTCATTATCTATGCCAGCCGTAGTACAACAAAATGGAAATTATAGGGGAGTCACTGCTTATACGGCTTATAAATTTGTATTAAATGAAGAATGGGATGTTTCTCCATCTGTTTTAATGCTGCAGACTGAAAATGAGCAGTACGAATTTACTTCAACCGTTGGTGCTAATTATTTAGATAAATTTTGGCTTCAAGTTGGTTACACAGATATAAGTCAGTTTGTTATGGGTGTTGGGTTTAAAGTTAAAGGATTAGGTCTCTTTTATAATGTTTCGGTGCCGTTTGATAACAAGTACGGTGGGATGGTAGGCAGTACTAATCAGTTTGGAATGTTCTTTAATTTATAGACTCAATTTTTTGAATTGTAAAGATTTGACATCTTTTCTGGAAGTTGTCAAATCCTTTAGTTATTCATTTTTTTAAGTATTTTAGCGCAAGCAATACAAACAATTGGATATAAAAAAACCGATGCCTTTTTTTAATAAAGCATCGGTTTTGTATTTTAATGAAAATGATCTTCTTCAATTTCGAATTCAGCATCTTTTTCCCAAATCTCCATTTCGCAGGGTTTGCAATTGAATTTGAGTTTGTATTCTAATTCGCCTTGTTTCAGTACCAAAGGTTCTTTTACCTTCTTGTCCATATTTTCACGATGGTATTTTGGGCAACGTTCTAATTCGTATTTTATACAATATTTCGTGGTCATCACACGTGATTTTCCAGGATCCCATTGCAATTCAAAGGCTTTCTCGATTTCGGTAACGCCGTGACGTTCGTAGAATTTACGCGCCAGTTTGTTTGAAACATTGTACATAAAATCCAATTTGGTTTCCGGATAAGGATGCGATGTTTTAACCAATTGGTGTTCCTCAACTTTGTAATTAGCCAAACGAATTTCCGACAGTTGTTCGTAAACCGTTCTTCGCATTTCGTTGATTTTGGATATTGGTAGGAACCAATTTTCAGAAAATGCAATTGTAATTTCATCGGCTGTGTAGGGCGTGAAACCTGTTTTTGCCAAGTTAATTTTGAAGTTTTCTTCAATTGACTCGTTGTTCTTGGTTTTTTCTTTTGGGTGTGCCAATTGAACCTTGCTCACATTACCATCTTCGTCAGTAGCTTTTAATTCAAAGCCATTTTCTGTTTCGGATAAGTGCAAAGTGGTACTTATTTTACGAACCGCACTGTCTTCTCGTTCTACAATTTTGATAAAAGCTGCGTCGTTGTTACGGTAAATAAAAGTGCCCTCTTTTAGTTCTTTTAATACATTTGGGTAAGCCAAGCCGTTTTCGACTTTGTTTACATAAATTCCGTCAGCCTCGTTGTTCTCATTGATGTAACACAAACCGTCGCCGTTGTTGAGTAATTCGCCATTTTCTATTTCGTAAGCGTTACCCACAGTACGAATTAGTTTCCCGATATACTGCCCTTTTGATTTTGGACTTTCCCAAGAACCGATAGATTGATGTCTTTCGTTTACAAAATAATCGGTGTATCCACGATTGAAACTTTTGTTCAAAGCAGAGTCAAAAGTAAAAGTACATTTTCCAGAAGAAGCTTTGGTGTAGTTTTCATTCCCTTCCAAGAAAGCATCTAATTTTTGACGTAAATAAGAAACGTTATTTTTTACGTACACGATATCTTTTAAACGCCCTTCGATTTTAAAGGACATTACGCCGGCTTCTACAAGATTTGGAATTTGATCCGAAACGTCAAAATCCTTTATCGAAAGTAAGTGACTGTTCTTGATTAAAGTGTCGCCATTACCATCAATTAAGTTGTACGGCAAACGGCAGTTTTGTGCGCAGGAACCGCGGTTAGCCGAACGCTCGCCATTGGCCACACTCATATAACAGTTTCCGCTGAATGACACGCAAAGTGCACCGGTTACAAAAAATTCTAATTCCACATCAGCTGTATCAGCGATTTCTTTGATTTGGTGTAGGTTCAATTCACGAGCCAAAACGACGCGTTTCATTCCGGCTTCTTTTAAGAATTTAATCTTATGAGGGTCACGGTTGTTGGCTTGCGTACTCGCGTGTAGCACGATAGGAGGCAAGTCCATTTCCATGATGGCCATATCTTGCACAATTAAAGCATCAACTTTAATATCATACAATTGCCAAATCATCTGACGGCAAGTTTCTAGCTCGTTATCATACAAGATCGTGTTGATTACCACAAAAACTTGTGCATTAAAAAGGTGCGCATACTCCACCAAAGCAGCCACATCTTCGATAGAGTTGGTGGCATTAGAACGGGCTCCAAATTGTGGTGCACCAATATAAACGGCATCAGCCCCACTATTGATAGCTGCCATACCATGAATTAAATCTTTGGCAGGTGCTAGAATTTCTATTTTTTTCTTCATCGATTTGATGATAAATTAGTTGTTTTTTAACACTTTAGTTTTTTTGGTGGTTCCAAAAAAAAAGTGAGCAAAGGTCTAATAAATAATTCAAGATTTCTAATGAATAGGTGATTTTTTAGAAATAAAAGAAGTACTCCATTCGGATTTAAATTGTCCTACTACAAAAGAGCTATTTTAGAATAGAATATGAAATTTTTGATACTAAATAAAAAACCACTTTGCGATAGAACAAAGTGGTTTTAACATCGAAATTTGGATGGTGTTTAGTGTGCTTTTTTGGCTTTAATTTCAGTCAAAGTGTGTTGAATGCTTTTTAATTGCTTAGCAATTATGTCAATTTGTGTAGCTTCAAGATTATTTTCTTCTAATACTTTTTGGTATCTCATAACTGCAGCTTGATCTCCTGTGATGCAAGCATTTAAAATTGCATCAGAGTCACCTGCTGTAAGAGATGATTTAATGTCAATCCAAGTACGATGTAAGGTCCCTAAAAGTCCACCGCCAGCTGTATCAGTAGATTTTCCAAGTTTATTAATTTCATCTTGCATGGCTACAATAAAGAGGTCTCGTTCTCGTGCATACCCTAGTAAATCGGTTTTTACAGCATGATTGTCTACATGTTCTGCTGCATTTGTGTAGCCTAGCTTTCCGTCTTCTAGAATCGAAATAAGTCCTTCAAATGTATCGATGGCTTCTTTTCTGGTTTCATCTGTGTGTGTCATAGCAAATATTGTTAGTTAATAATTACTTGAAAGTTGGCGCTATTGGCTTGATAAATTGTTACAGAATTAAAGCTAATGTTTGTGACTTTTTTGTTATCGAAATCGACTCTGTTACTATTGATTTACTGTTGTTTATAATAGCTTCATTACTGTAAAGTATAAAAAAATGCCCCAAGAAATAAATCTTGAGGCATTGTGTTTTAAATATTTAAATACTAGTTTTATGCGACTGCTTCTTTAATGCGACGCAATGCTTCTTTTAATAATTCTTCGCTAGTAGCGTAAGAGAAACGAATGCAGTTTGGATTCCCAAAGGCGTCACCAGTTACAGTAGCTACATTAGCTTCGCTTAAAAGGTACATAGAAAAATCATTGGCATCTTTGATAAAAGTTCCTTTAAGTGTTTTTCCAAAGAACGATGAAACGTCTGGAAATACATAAAAAGCACCTTCTGGAACGTTGATTTTGATTCCTGGAATGTCTCTCAGTAATCCTACAACTAAGTCTCTACGGCTGTGGAAAGCATCTACCATGTGTTTTAAAACACTTGGGTCAGCATCAACAGCAGTAATTGTAGCGCGTTGTGCTATAGAATTGGCTCCTGAGGTTACTTGTCCTTGGATTTTTGTACACGCTTTTGCAATGAATTCTGGAGCGCCAATGTATCCAATTCTCCAACCTGTCATGGCAAAAGCTTTGGCTACACCATTTACAGTAATGGTTCTTTCTAGCATTCCTGGGATGGAAGCGATGCTGCAAAAAGTACCCGAGAAATTGATGTGTTCGTAAATTTCATCTGCAACTACATATACGTGAGGGTATTTTTCTAATACAGCAGCAAGCGCTGTTAATTCCTCACGGCTGTAAACAGATCCTGATGGGTTACATGGTGAGGAGAACCACATCATTTTTGTTTTCGGTGTAATGGCTGCTTCTAATTGTGCAGGTGTTATTTTGAAATCTGTTTCTACAGATGTAGGAACTTCAACAGGAACACCTCCTGATAATTTTACAATTTCGAAATACGAAACCCAATACGGTGCTGGTAAAATTACTTCGTCACCATCATTTAGCATTACTTGGGCAATGTTGTACAACGATTGTTTCGCTCCGGTAGAAACCACAATTTGTGTGGGTTTATAGTCTAAATTATTATCTCTTTTAAACTTTCGGCAAATGGCTTCTTTCAGTTCAAGGTAACCTTCAACAGGAGAATAGGTGCTGTAATTTTCATCAATAGCGCGTTTTGCTGCTTCTTTGATAAAATCAGGCGTATTAAAATCAGGTTCACCAAGGCTTAAACTGATGATGTCTTTGCCTTGTGCTTTTAATTCTCTGGCTAAAGCCGCCATGGCTAAGGTTTGTGAAGTAGATAAATTATTTATTCTATCGGATAATGGATTCATTTGTATTAAGTTGTAGTTAGTTTTAATATGTTACTAGCCCATAAGGGCTTTTTTATGCGGTTAATGCTGGATTTTGTCCTAAATCTTTTAAATGTTTGAAATGAGCAATCACGGCACTTCTCATCGTTTTATATTCGTAGTATGGTAGGTTGCATTCTGCAGCAGTTTCTTTTACAATTTTTGCAATTTTACCGTAATGCACGTGGCTTATATTTGGGAAAATATGGTGCTCAATTTGGTGGTTTAATCCGCCAGTGTACCAGTTTACAATTGCGTTTTTTGGTGCAAAATTAGTAGTGGTAAACAATTGGTGAATGGCCCAAGTATTGTCCATTTCGCCTAATTCGTTTGGTGTAGGGTTTGTAGTTTCTTCTACTACGTGCGCCAATTGAAAGACAACACTCAAGATCAAACCAGCAGTATAGTGCATTACAAAAAATCCTATTAGTACTTTCCACCAAGTGATCCCAATTACGATTGGTAATACAATCCAAATAGCAACATAAATAACTTTGGTAATAATTAGCGTTGTCCAAAGTATTTTTGGGCTCTTAGCTTCTCCGTAAGATAATTTTCTTTTTAAGTAGTTACGCATTTGCTTAAAATCGGTAGTAATCGCCCAATTGAAAGTCAATAAACCGTACAAGAAAATAGAGTAGTATTGTTGAAAACGGTGAAAGTTGTACCACTTGGCTTCTTTGGTAAAACGAATAACACGACCAGCATCAAGATCTTCATCATGTCCCGGAATATTGGTGTAGGTATGGTGCAAAACATTGTGTTGAACTTGCCAGTTGTACACATTACCGGCTAGTACGTATATCGTTCCGCCCATGAATTTGTTAACCCATGATTTGTTTGAATATGATCCGTGATTTCCATCATGCATCACATTCATTCCAACACCTGCCATACCAATTCCCATGACGATTGTCAATAATAAGTGCGCCCAAAATGGCATACCAAGGGTTAGAATTAAAAAGTAAGGTGCTAGAAAAACAGAAAATAAAATAATCGTTTTCAGGTATAATTGCCAGTTGCCTGTTTTTTGAATGTTGTTCTCTTTGAAGTAGTTGTTAACCCGAGAGTTAAGTGTTCTAAAAAATTTTAGGCTATCTTGCTTAGCAAAAGTAGGGGCATTGTTATTCATATAATGAGGATAAGGTTCAAAGGTAATTATTAAAAATTTTTTGGTATACAAATTTGAGATAAATATTTTAACCATAAAGTATTACTTTTGTTAAAAAAATAATAGATGGACGAGATTCTAAAGTATTTTCCTAATTTAAGTGATCTTCAGAAGGAACAGTTCGAAAAGCTCGATTTTTTATACCACGAATGGAACGAAAAAATCAATGTGATTTCGAGAAAAGATATTGATTCTTTATATACCAAACATATTTTACATTCACTTGGAATTGCTAAAATAATGAAATTTGAACCTGGAACGTACGTTTTAGATGTGGGAACTGGCGGTGGATTTCCAGGAATTCCATTGGCGATTCTTTTTCCCGAAACGCGTTTTTATTTGATTGATGTTATTGCCAAGAAAATAAAAGTGGTTCAGGCTGTTGCCGAAGGTTTAGAGTTGAAAAATGTAAAAGCAGAGCAAATACGTGCTGAGAATGTAAAAGGTGATTTCGATTTTATTGTGAGTCGCGCGGTAACCAATATGCCTGATTTTGTGTCTTGGGTAAAAACCAAAATCAAAAAGAACAACAAACACGAATTGAAAAACGGAATCCTCTACCTAAAAGGAGGCGACTTAACCGAAGAGTTAAAAGATTTCCCAAAGGCTACCGAGTACAACTTAGCTGATTTTTTTGAGGATGAGTTTTTTGAGACTAAGAAAGTGGTACACTTGCCGTTGAAGTTTACGGTATAGTCTAAAGGTCGAAAGTCATAAAGTCTAAAGAAAGAATTAGATAAAAAAAAGCCGAATCTAAATTTTTAGATTCGGCTTTTTGGTATTTGCTAAAATGCTTAAAAGACTTTTGACTTTAAAACTTTAGGACTAAAAACTACTCTCCTAAAAATGGGTATCTGTAATCAACCGGCGTTACAAAAGTTTCTTTGATAGTTCTTGCAGAGGTCCATCTCAATAAATTTTGCATAGATCCTGCTTTATCATTAGTTCCTGATCCTCTTGCCCCACCAAACGGTTGCATCCCTACAATAGCTCCTGTTGGCTTATCATTGATGTAGAAATTTCCAGCTGCGTTTTGTAATTTTACAGTAGCTTCTTCAATAGCATAACGATCTTGACTGAAAACAGCTCCTGTCAAAGCGTACTCTGATGTAGTGTCTACTAATTCCAATGTTTCTGCCCATTTAGCATCTTCGTAAACGTAAATAGTTACGACTGGTCCGAATAATTCGGTTTCCATTGTAGCATATTTTGGATTGGTAGTTAGAATCACTGTTGGCTCTATAAAGTATCCTTTTGATTTGTCATAATTTCCACCGATAATTACCTCTGCATCAGTATCAGCTTTGGCTTGGTCAATGGCTTTGGCCAATTTATCAAATGAACCTTCAGAGATTACCGCAGTGATAAAGTTGCTCATATCTTGTGGCGATCCCATTTTCATTGATTTCAAATCAGCTTCTAGTTCATCTTGTACAGCTGGCCATAAACTTTGTGGAATGTATACGCGTGAAGCAGCGCTACATTTTTGACCTTGATATTCAAAAGCACCACGTGCTATACCTGTACTAACTTGTTTTGAGTGAGCAGATGGGTGTGCAATGATGAAATCTTTACCACCAGTTTCACCTACAATACGTGGATATGTTTTGTATTTGCTGATATTAGTACCAATTTTTGCCCAAATATCATTGAACACCCCAGTAGATCCTGTAAAGTGAACTCCAGCTAAATCACGGCTAGCCAATAAGGTTTCGGTGATCATTCCTGAGTCTCCCATTACCATATTGATAACACCATTTGGTAAACCTGCTTCTTTGAAAATTTGCATCAATAAATTAGCAGAATAAACTTGAGTAGCCGCAGGTTTCCAAACCACAACGTTACCCATTAAGGCAGCACTTGTAGGTAAGTTTCCAGCAATTGCTGTAAAGTTAAAAGGAGTAATGGCATATACAAATCCTTCAAGAGGTCTGTATTCAACTCGGTTCCACATGTCTGAGGTTGACTTGGGTTGCTCGTTGTAAATTTGTGTCATGTACTGTACGTTGAAACGTAAAAAGTCAATTAATTCACAAGCCGCATCAATTTCTGCTTGGTAAATTGTTTTAGACTGCGCAATCATAGTAGCTGCGTTAATCTTAGCTCTGTATGGTCCTGCTAGTAACTCGGCTGCTTTTAAGAAAATTCCAGCGCGTTGTTCCCAAGCCATTTTAGCCCAGTCTTCTTTAGCTTCAAGTGCTGTTGAAATTGCAGCTTCTATATGTTTTTTTTCGGCTTGGTGATATACCCCTACAATATGCTGGTGGTCGTGAGGTGCAGACATTTTTTTAATGTCTCCAGTTCTAACTTCTTCGTTTCCTATATAAAGAGGAACGTCTACTGTAGCGTTCCACATTTCGGCATATGCTGCTGAAACTGCTGCTCTCTCAGGTGAGTTTGGTGCATAACTTTTTACAGGTTCGTTTACTGCGTTGGGTACGTGAAAAAATCCTTTTAACATATTAATGTTTTTATTGGGTTAAAAATAGTGTTGTCTTGTTTTTTAAACTTTAAACAAAAGTACAAAGGTTTCTTTAAAGATTTGACATTTTTTAAAGTAATCTAAATCCTCGTGGTGTTACTTTGAAAGGTATAGCCCTGATAGTAATGAAAAGCTTTTTGAAGTGGAAAGCCTATTTTTGCAGTGCTAAAAAAGCGACCCAAAGAAGCTCTTTTTAGTGCTAGCAAAATTAGCTTGACACAAAAAAACTTGTAATGAATAGCAGGATTAGCTCCTTATGAAAAGTATTAATTAAGTGCAAATGGTGCACATAGCCTAAAAGCAGGCACGATTACTTTGAAATTTCTAGTTGAAGTAAAATTAATCATGTTGAAGTATCCTTTCATGGCACCATACGGTGAGGATAATAAGCAACCTGAGCTGTAAGTATGTTGTTCGCCAGGTTTTAATACTGGTTTTTTTCCAATAACACCTTCGCCATCCACAATTTCTATATCGTTAAGAGAATCAAAGATTTCCCAATGACGTGAGATTAATTGTACTGAATCCTTACTGTGATTTTCAATTGTAATTACATAACTAAAGGCAAAGTGAATCTTATAGTTCTTGAAGTAGGTACCTTCAAAACTAGTTAATACTGAAATTTTTATGCCTCTTGTTATTTGAGAAACCATATTAAAAGAGTGAATATGTGTTTATTATTGACAAATTTACAAAAAAATGGTCTTAAATCAGTCCATTCTATAAAAAGTTTTTTCTAGTTAATGATGTTCAAGGAACTCGCTACGCCTTTACCAACCACGCGCTCGTACCGATCAATACTTTCTTTGTAATAGACCAATATGGTGTACTCATTTTCGGTTTGATAAAAGTTGCCATCAACACTGTTTTCTTGGTCAATTATGCCAGTATCATTGGCAATTGTATATTGAAAATTTGCGAATCCTTGTTTCATTAAAATAGCTTTTTCGTACCTGCCATTTTTTGGGTTATACTCCATCTGATATTCTGGAGTTAAGGCGTAGTTATTGAACATTCCTGTTACGTACACATTTTTGTTCATTCTGAAAGTTGGAGCAGATAGGTTGAAGTATACCCAAGCATAATCAGCTTCTATCTCACTTTTTATTGTGTTTATATTTTTCGTAACAAAGGCACCATTGGCATCTTGAGTAAAAGTATACGGGAAATTTGCACGAGCGGCATTTGTGTGTAAAAAAGTGCCATAAATAGGTGTGCTAGAATCAATTCGGGCCACATTGTTGCTTGCTGAGCGAATGTCTTTGTTTTCGAAAAATAAAAATTCATTACCTGCCCAAAACTGCGTCTCAATATCGTATTTGTAAATCAGGTCATTACCTATTGTATATTGAGGTTTAATATTTTTTAATGCGGTTTTAAACTGTGCGTTTTGTAAAATAAGAACTTTCACGTTTTTAATTGGATTTTGAAAAGTAATGCTGCTAGATTTAATGCTAAAATCAAGATTGTGTTTTGCATCATTGCTTTGTACTGTTCTTGCTCTTTTTATTTGCAAGGGAACTGTAACAAGGTCTTCGTAAAGAATGAATTTTCTAGAAAAAACAACCTCTTTGTTTTCGTCCAATACCTTTAACATGTAGTTACCACTGATTTTGAGTTGTTGCGTAAACTGGTTGGGTATCGCTAATTTGTAATGCGAATAAATCTGAAGCGTATTAAAGGAATTTGTATAATCTTGTATTCTTTGATTGTCAAAACCTTCGAGGTATTCATTTTTGGGAATAGGGGTGGGAATCCAGTTGTAGTCACAATGAATTATTTCATAATAATAATTGGCTTCATTGCCATACAGATCATCAAATTCTAATTGAAATCCTTCGCCTAATTTTAAAAATGGAATGATGTTTTGATCATTCTGAATAAAGGAAATTGTTTTGATGTTAAAAGGTGGTGTGATCTCTTTTTCTGCCTGCGCAAATGTTACGCTGCTGAAGCTAATGGCAGTGATAAGTAGAACTATTTTAGAAAAGAAGGTACTCATTATGGGATGCTTAAGATTGTGTAAATATAAGGATTACTGCTCTTTGTTGCAGATTTATTTATTCACCTATAGTATGTTTTACGTATGTAAATTCTGTTAAAAAAAGCATAATGTTGTAATGTATTAAGGTTTTGGGTGCTATTTTTACTGCAAACAAACAAAACTTATGAAAAAATTAAACAAATTAGTACTAGGGATTATGTTGTTTCCAGCGGCTGTTTTTGCACAGCAAATGGATTTTTCAACAGCAATTCCCTTAGACCCTTCGGTAAAAACTGGAAAACTACCAAACGGGTTAACGTATTACATCAAGAAAAATGCCAAACCAGAAAAGAAGGTAGATCTTAGACTGGTTGTTAACGCGGGTTCTATTCTCGAGGAAAATGATCAACAAGGATTAGCGCATTTCATTGAGCACATGTGTTTTAATGGAACCAAGCGTTTTCCTAAAAACCAATTGGTGGATTACTTACAAAGCATTGGTGTAAAATTTGGTCAACATTTAAATGCCTACACTGGTTTTGATGAAACGGTTTATTTTTTACCAATTCCATCAGATGATCCTGAAAAATTAGAAAAAGGATTCCAAATTATTGAGGACTGGGCGTTCAACACTGTTTTGACACCAGAAGAAATTGATAAAGAAAGAGGCGTAGTATTAGAAGAATATCGTTTAGGTTTAGGTGCTGGAAAAAGAATGATGGGTCGTTATCTTTCTAAAATGATGCATGATTCTAAATATGCTACTCGTTTACCAATTGGTCAAAAAGAGGTATTAGAAAAGTTCAAACATCAGTCTTTAATTAATTTTTACAAAGATTGGTACCGCCCTAACTTGATGAGTGTTATTGTAGTAGGTGATATTGATGTAGCCGAAATGGAGAAAAAAATTATTTCTCACTTCTCTGCTTATAAAAATCCTTCAAATGAAAAACCAAGAAAGGTATTTGAGGTTCCTAATCACAAAGAAACTTTTGTAGCTGTAGAAAGTGACAAAGAAGCCTCAAGTACTCAAGTACAATTATTGTACAAAGATTATGCTGCACCTAAGAAAATGGTAAATCTAGGTGATTTCAAAAATTACATGATTGAGAATTTATTTGCAACGCTTTTAAATACGCGTCTTGATGAGTTGACCAATTCTTCAACACCACCATTTACTTACGGGTATTCTTATTATGGTGGAACGTTTGCAAGAACCAAAAAAGCATATCAATCCGTTGCAATGTCTCAAGAAGATAAGCAACTAAGCGCCTTAAAAGTATTGGTAACAGAAAATGAGCGTGCTAAGAAATTTGGATTCACACAAGGAGAATTAGATCGTGCTAAGTCTGAATTTATGGCTTCTATTGAAAAAGCATACAATGATAGAAGTAAAACGAATTCAGAGAACTTTGTTGGGGAGTTTCAAGCAAATTTCCTTGAAAACGAACCTGCTCCAGGAATTGAATGGACCTTTCAAACCTTCAAGCAAATCTTACCTATGATTGATCTTAAAGATGTAAATGGGTTAATTAAAGAGTACGTTAAAGAGGATAACCGAGTTATTATTCTAACTGGTCCTGAAAAAGAAGGCTTGAAAAAAGTAACAGAGCAAGAAGTATTAGCTGCAATAAAAGTGAATACTGACGAATTAAAACCGTACGAAGATGCTGCCGTTGCTACTAGTTTACTAAGAAACGAAGTAAAACCAGGAACTATTGTAAGCAGAGAAAGCAATGCAAAATTAGGTACAAAAACACTTGTTTTGTCTAATGGTGCCAAGGTAACCTACAAGAATACTGATTTTAAAAATGATGAGGTTCTTTTTGAGGCAGTAAGTTTAGGTGGTTCTAATTTGTATTCGAATGAAGAAATGAAAAAAGTTCAGTTTGCCAATGGAGCACTTGCTGAGGCAGGTTTCTCAGGATTAAAATTGAACGATATCAATAAATTCATGACGGGTAAAATAGCAAGAGTAAATCCGTACATTGGTGCTACTACCGAAGGTTTACGTGGTTCTTCAACACCTAAGGATTTAGAATATCTTTTCCAAATGACTTATGCTTATTTTACAGATTTAAATTTTGATCAGGAAGCTTTTGAAGGCTTTAAGCAAAAGCAGTCTAGTTTTTTCAAAAACATGGCTTCTACACCTCAAAACTATTTTCAACAAGAGTTTTACACCTACTTGAACAAGGAGAATCCAAGATTCAACGGAGTGATGCCTACTGATAAATCATGGGCAGATACAGATTATAAAATAGCGTATGAAAAATACAAAGAGCGTTTTGCAAATGCTGCTGATTTCGAATTTTATTTTGTTGGAAACGTTGATGATGCAACAATCGAAGCATTCGCAGCAAAATACATAGCTTCATTACCAGCTAATAATAACAAAGAAAAAGCAGTAGATTTAGGTTACAGATTGCTAAAAGGAGACTTGAAAAAAGTAGTAAATAAAGGAGCAGATCCAAAGAGTAACGTTACCATCATGTTTTATGGGGATGCTAAATATTCTGCTAAAGACGCTATGAGTATACAAGCTTTAGGCGAAGTTCTTACTATTAAACTGACAGAGCAATTGCGTGAAAACGAAAGTGGTGTGTATGGTGTAAATGCACGAGGTAGCATCAGTAAAATGCCTTACGGATCATACAATTTTTCGATAGGTTTCCCTTGTGGACCAGAAAATGCTGAGAAGTTAACTGCATCTGCATTAAAAGAACTTCAAAACATTATTGACAAAGGACCAGATGAGAAAGATATTGCTAAATTCAAGGAAGGTGAACTTGCTGATTTTAGAAAAGACAGTAAAGAAAACAGATACTGGTTGTCTAATCTAACAAGATCTTACATCAATGGATACAGCCCAGAGGATGTTTTCAAATTTGAAGAAATGGTAAATGCAGTTACTGCTAAAGACATTCAAAACATAGCAAAACAATATCTTACAAAAGATAAAGTGATAGGTATATTGATGCCAGAGAAAAAATAATTTTTTTAGTCTTAAAACTAAAACCTGCTATTTCATTGAAGTAGCAGGTTTTTTTTATGCTAGTATAAAATCTAAATTTTCTTCAATATCAGGGCTGATGTGGTTTTCATCAAGCAATGCATCCGAAAGCAGTTTTTTGTTTTCTTGTAATCGAATGATTTTTTCCTCCACCGTATTTTTAGTGATGAATCGAACGACATTTACTTTGTTCAACTGCCCAATACGATGAGCCCGACCAATTCCTTGCTTTTCAGCAAAGGGATTCCACCATGGATCTAAAAATAAGACATACGAAGCTTTTGTGATATTGAGTCCCACGCCACCCGCTTTTAAGGAAATGAAAAACAATTTAGCACGCTCCTGTTCCTGAAATTTTTGCACTTGATACGCGCGTTCATTTTGTGGGGTTGCACCAGTTAATTCACAAAAATCAATTTTGTTTTCGATGCTCCATTTTTTATAAAATTCCAAGTTAGACACAAACGAACTGAAAACTATTGTTTTTTGATTGGATTGCACTAAGGTTTCTAAATATCGTGTCACTGCAATATATTTTCCTGAATCAAGTTCTGATTTTTTATCAATCATTTTAGGATGATTGCTCAATTGCCTTAAGCGCATCAACGTATTGATAATATTGATTTTGTCAATGCCAGAACCATCGGTTTTTAAAAGTGCGTTTCTTGCTTTTGACTTTTCTTCTTCATACAATTTCTCTTGTTCGGGTTCCATATCACAATAAAAAACTTGTTCCGAGAGTTCAGGTAAGTCTTTTAAAACTTGTTCTTTGGTTCGACGTAAAATAAACGGACTGACTAAATTTCTTAATTCTGATAGACTGTTTTCGTCCTGTTTTTTCTCAATGGGAACTTTGTAATGCTCCGCAAAAAAAGCGTAACTCCCCAAAATATTCGGATTGATAAATTGCATTTGTGACCACAAATCGTCTAACGAGTTTTCTATTGGCGTTCCACTCAACGAGATTTTATGAGTCGTTTTTATTTGATTTATAGCCTTAAAAATTTTCGAATTTTTATTTTTGATGTATTGACTTTCGTCCAAAATCAAAAAACGAAATTGGTACTTTTCTAAAATGGAAAGATCTCTCGCCACCAACGCATAACTCGTAAAGATCAAGTCGTATTTTTCTAATTTTTTAGAAATTAGTTTTCGATCTTGTCCTACATATTGAATTCTCCTGAAATGAGGAGTAAATTTTCTAGCTTCGTTGTACCAGTTGAACACCAAAGAGGAGGGAAGCACAATCAAAGCTTTTAGGTACTCTTTGGCAATAGGAATTTCATTGCCGAACAAATCGAGTTGCATGTTTTCGGCTTTTTCAAAATCTAATTTTTCTTGAACGGCGACGAGCGTGGATAAGGTTTGCAATGTTTTTCCCAATCCCATATCATCGGCCAAGCAAGCACCTAAACCGTTGTTGTAATGTTCTAGAAGCCATTGTACGCCTTCTATTTGGTACGGTCGCAACGTGGCTTTAACCAAATCCGAAGGTTGGTATTGAGCAGTTTCTTTTACGTGTAAAGTCTGTTTTAATTGCGGAATGTCTTCAAAAACCGCAAAATTGCTTTTGAGTACTGCCATAGTTCCGTTGTTGATTTTAGCCAGTTTAGCCATGGCTGCATAGCGCGTCATCCATTCAAGCGGAATTAAAAAATAATTGCCATTGGGTAAGAGAAAAAGGCGATTGTGGCTTTTTATATTCGGAATTAAGTCGCTGAAATTGAATTCAAAATCATCACAAATCACAGTCATTTTAATATCAAACCAATCGTTTTGAATGGTGTTGGAGAATGTAATGGTAACTGCATTATTATCAATATTTTTTCCGTCGATTTTGAGATTCTCTAACGAAAAACCTAATGATTCTAATTTTACACGATTTTCTAATGCCCATTGAATAGAAGCGTAAGTATCTTTTTGTTCTATTTTTTGCAAAATCCCAAAAAGCTGGTTCTCTTGTTTGCTAAGCCCAAGTTTTTGTAAGGATTCGCTGAATTTACCCTCAGCTTGACTGCGCTTGTATTGAATTAATTTTATGTTCTCTAAGTTTTTTAAATCAATTTCGGTATGCGTGTTTTTGGTTTTAGTGGCATCAAAAATGTATCCGTTATAATCAAAAGAAAGACTGATGAAGTAGGTGTTTTTAAAAAAATCATGCACCAATTGTAGGTTGCAAGTACATATAGCGGTTTGGGTGATTACTTCAAAACCCGTAGCGCTGATATCTACTTTTTGGGCAATGTCCTTAATGAATTTTTCAAAATAATCGGGGACTAGTTTTGAAGGGATTTCGACCGTTTTTTTATTTAAAAAAGGGGTTACTTTTTTAGAATTGATGTTTTTTAACGCATACAGCTTATGGTGTGCAACCAACCATCCCGGTTCGTCCAACAACAATGTTACTGAAGTGTTCGAGGGATAAAAAGCAAGGTCATTTTCCTTTAGTTTTAAAGTATATGAAATTCCGTTTTCGTGTTTATCAAAATGGAGTTCGGTTTCCAAAGCTGGATTTTGAGTGCCAATACGACTGATGCGAAAATCTTTTTCTTTACCTAATTGAAACGAAAGCGGAAAATTATGTTCGCGAACTAAACCATAAAAGGACGCTAATTGCAGTTGTATGAATTGTGTGATTCCGAATTTTAATTTTTCGTCTTGCAATAAGTCCTCAATTTTCTTGGCGGCTTTACTTTTTGTTCGGTATTTTTTGAACAGGACATCTGGCTGCAAGCTTTCGCAAATGCTAAGTGTTTTTTGCGTTGCAAGCGGGAGTTGCTTTGTCTCAATACCCATGCTTTGCAGCACTTCTGCGCTTGCTTTTTTTTGTAAATACGTGATGGTTTCCGTATGCCCAACCACATACGAAGTAGGAATATAGCAATTGAGTTTTGCTTCAAAACTAAGATCAAAGCAAAACTGGAAATGGTTATCGGGTTCCAAAAGCAATACGTTATTTAATTATTTAGATTTTTTAAACACAGATTCCACAAATTCACACAGATTAATATGTGCTAATTTGTGGAATCTGTGTAGGATTTAAGTCTGTTAAATATTATTTAAAACAAACTGGTATGATCTCTCCTTTAGCCAAACAGTATTTTTCGACTAGTTCAGGAGTAATTTTATTAGTGTAATCTTCTTCAACAACTGTAAAACCAATACGGCGTAATTTGTCAAAATAATCACGACCATAAATGCGAACGTGATCGTATTGTCCAAATATTTTGGCACGTTCTTTTTGGTCGGTAATGCTATCATCTGCAAAAGTTACGTCTCTTTTTAAGTCCTGCGGAATTTGTAAAATGGCCATTCCACCAGGTTTCAAAACACGATACAATTCCTGCATCGCTTTGGTATCATCTGGAATGTGCTCCAAAACGTGGTTGCACAAAATGACATCGTATTGATTGTCTTCAAAAGGCAAATTGCAAATATCTGCTTTCACATCTGCCAAAGGCGAAAACAAATCAGTAGTGGTATAATCTAAGTTTTTTTGCTTTCGAAACAATTTATAAAAAGCTTGTTCAGGAGCAAAATGCAATACTTTTAATGCTGAATTTGTTTCAGCATCTCTCAGTTTAATTCTTTTAGCGTTTGTAACTAAAGAATCTGAATCAAGTTCAGATTTAAAAAAATCAGTTTGCTCGTTGAGGAACAACCACAACAAACGGTGTCTCTCTAAAGAAAGCGTACTTGGCGAAAGCACGTTGTTACGCTGTGTTTCATATCCATACGGCAACATCGATTTGAAGCTTTTACCATCAATAGGATCAGTGAATTTATCACCTTTTAAAGTAAAGGCTATTATTGGTCGAGCCACATAACTCAAACGAATTAAAAGCGGACGCGGAATGGTATTTAGGATAAGTTTAAAAGCAGATTTCATTTACATATTAATTAAAACACGAATTTCACGAATTTGCACTAATTACAAAAGTTGATTTTGTTTTGAAAGCCAAAAAGTGCGTGTTTGTTACAGGATTATTCTTTTATATTTAAGGCTATCTTCACCAAAGTTGATCAAAATTCCGAGTTTATTTTTTGATGCTGCTAAGTAATTAAGTGTTTGTTTAATTTCACTTTTACTCAATTCTTGTATTGCTTTAATTTCGAGTATGATTTCGTCGAAGACCAAAAAATCAGCAAAATAATAAGTTGGTAAAATTATTTCTTTGTACTCAATATTGAATTTGGATTCTCTGGAATAAGGGATGTTATTTTTCTTAAATTCATATTCTAATGCATCACCATAAACCTTTTCACTGTGTCCTTTTCCCAGAATTTTGTGAACTTCCATACAAATTCCGATTATTGAATAAGCTTCTTCTTTCAAATAAAGTTCATGCATTTTGTATGTTATTGGTTAAATAATCAAGGGCATTATTTCTGAAATTTTCATAAGTTTTAGATTCGTGGTAATTCGTGCAATTCGTGTTTAAATAACCAAAGGCACTTTTGTAAACTCTTCTTCCTCATTGCTCACAATTCCCAGTTCTTTATAAACGTAAGCAAAAGTGGATAAAATTTCAGGTTTTCCATCAATAATGGCCACATCGTGTTCAAAGTGGGCACTTGGTTTTCCATCGGCAGTAGTAATAGTCCAGCCGTCTTTGTGTTGTTTGATGTTGCGGGTTCCCATATTGATCATCGGTTCTATGGCAACCACCATACCTTCAATAAAAAGTTTACCACGACCTTTTTTACCGTAATTTGGCATTTCGGGATCTTCATGCATTTTTTGGCCTAAGCCGTGACCTACAAGCTCACGTACTACACCATATCCATGTGCTTCGGTATATTTTTGAATAGCATTTCCCACATCTTCCACACGATTTCCAAGTCGAAGCTCGCGAATTCCTACGTACAAGGATTCCTTTGTAACTTGTAATAATTTTTTTGTTTCTGGTGCCACTTCTCCAATTTCGAAAGAGTACGCATGATCACCATGATATCCGTTTTTGAAAGCACCGCAATCCACCGAAATTACATCACCGCTTTCTAATGGTTTGTTGTTTGGGATTCCATGAACTACTTGTGAGTTAGGACTCATGCATAGTGAATTTGGAAAACCGTACAATCCTAAGAAACTTGGTACTGCGCCGTGATCACGAATAAAGGCTTCGGCAAGTTTGTCTAAGTATAATGTTGTTACTCCTTCTTTGATCTCAGAGGCAATCATTCCTAAAGTTTTGGATACGATTAAGGCACTTTCGCGCATTAATTCTATTTCTTCACGTGACTTTGCTATAATCATAATTTCGAATTTTCAGTTGGCAAAAGTACGATTTTATAATTATTTAATCCGGATTGGCCATAATTTTAAACAGCTCCGAATTTGAAATGTAAAAGCGGTTTTCCAATGCTATTTTTGAGAGTTGCGCACTCACTAAATTGTTTTCTCGGGTATTGATTAAAAACAGTGAGCTTTCGCCAAATGAAAATAAGCGCTCCTCAGAATTCAGCATGGTTTGATTGTCTTTTACCAGACCTTTTATTAATTCTTTTTGTTTTAATAAAGATTCGATTTCTATTTTTTGAGCATTAATCTTGTTCGTCAATTGTACTTTTTCAAGATTCAAGGCAAATTCTGTTTCTTGTACTTTGAATTTAGCTAATTTAAGACTTCCTCTTTCTTTTCTTAAAAATAGAGGAAAGTAAAAGTTAACCCCAACCTTATAATCTTCAAAGCGGTAATTGTCTATATAGCTCGGTTCAGACAAATAGGAATAACCGATGTCAATTTTGGGTAAAAGCATATTGGCTTTCAGTTTTTGATCTACAGTTAACATGTCGATTTTACTTTCAAGCGCGTTTATTTTTGGATGACTGGTAATCGAAAAGTCTTGATTAACCAGATCATTTGTTCTTAAACTTTCCTGAATGGTAAACTCCAATTGAATTTCTGGAATTAAATCTTCAGCTAATTCTAGCGGAATGTTGTTCTCCAGCCATAAATAATTAGACAGTTCTAATTTGGCTTTGGTCAGTTTTAATTTAGAATCTTCTAGGCTTAAAGCTCTGTTTTTTACAATAATTCCTGCCTCAACACTATCTATAGCAGGTTTGTCTCCTTGATTGATCAGGGATTGTATTCCTTTAAAACGAATTTGCGCATTTTGATTGTATTCTTCGTAAAGTTGTACTTCATTGAAGTTTTTTTTCCAGTTAAAATACGCCACTGATGCGTCATAAAGTACAGCAATGGCTTGCAGTTTTCGCTCAGCTTCGCTTAGTTTTATTTGCATTTTTGCTTTTCGAACATCAGCCATTCTTTGATTAATTAACAAGCCTTGTCCAAGCGGAACAGTAACTCCCAGAGAAGTTAGCCCTTGATTAGGTACTGTATTTTCAGGATTGAGATATACGCCTTCATTGTTATCAAAACCAGCTTTAATTTCGATACCATACCAAGTAGGTATTTTAAAACTACTGTTTAAAATAGAATAATACTCTTTGTCTTTGAATTGTTTTTTGCTAAAATCGACTTCAATTTTCGGATCAAAACCACCTCTAGCCATCATCAAGTTGGCTTGAGCTTTGTTTATTTCTAGGTTAGCATTTTTCACCAAAGGATGGTATTTTTTTACGTAACCTAAAAATTCAGTATAAGAGAACTCCTTTGTAACCGTAGTTTGTGCGGATAATGAGATGGCAAAAAATAAAAACGCTACTAGTATTTGTTTCATTACTTCTTATCTTTTGTAGGTTGATCTGCTGTTTTGTAATAATTAGGAGGAAAACCGTTAAGTGTTCTCCAAAGTTCAAACCACACAGGAACATTGTCAAGTAAAGCTATAGTTTGAGCACCAGCTCCTATACTTAATTGTTTTGGCCACTTGTCTTCGTTTTCATCAGGAGCAATTAGCACTCTATATTTACCGTTTGCACTGATAAAATTCTCAATCGCTACAATTTTTCCACCAAAGGTTCCGTAGGACATGTTAGGCCAACCCGAAAATACAATAGTAGGCCATCCATCAAACCAAACACGTACTTTTTCACCTCTACTTAATAGTGGTAAATCAATAGGATTCACAAAGGTTTCAACAGCAATATCATATTCTGAAGGCATAATCGTAGCTATTGGAGTTCCTTCTTTTATGGTTTCGCCAATACCAGATTGCAACGCTCTATTTACATATCCATTTTGAGATGCTTTGATATAATACATGCCGTTTCTAATACTGTAATTAGCATATTGATTTTCTAGTTTGTTTACTTGTGCATCTGTATCAAACTGGCTGCTCAATGCGGTATACTTATCACTAGTAGCTTTGGATGCTTTTTCAGCATACTCAGCACTTATTCTATTTATTTCAACTTTGGCATTTATAAATTCATTTTTACTAGTAAGATATTTATTTTCCTGAGTGATTATCTTAGCCTCAACTTCTTGTAATTTCAATCTTTTTTCTTCGATATCAGTCAATGGCTTTAATCCCTCTTTGTTTAACGCAACAGAACGGTTGAATTGTGTTGTCGCAATTTTTAGTTGCGTTTTTACAGCTACCAAATCAATACTATCACTTTTAATTTTTAAAACAGATTGTTTAATTTTATTTTGAGCTTGCTCCAGTTTTAAATCCTTTTCTCTTTCAATAGCTTCTACTTGTCCGGTTAATGTACTTACTTTTGAGCTATAGGATTCTAAGGATTGTTTCTTAGCGTTAATTTGATTTCTAGTGTTCTGTACCAAGTTAGGATCCATATAGTCTTCTTTTATCTCTGAGATAAAAACAATTGTGTCCCCTTTTTTTACATAATCACCTTCTTGTACATACCATTTTTCAAGTCTACCAGATATTACACTTTGTATGGATTGGGGTCTTTGATTTGGTTTTAAAGTGGTTACGCTACCGCTTCCAGATATATTTTGTGTCCAAGGTAAGAACAAAGCGATTACTCCTATGATTGAAACGGCCGCTATAATTTTATTTAAAATCTTATAATGAGGTCTATTAGCAAGGTTATGTACCGTAGTGAAACGATCAAATGAAGGCAGTTTTGTGTTATTTTCGGATATGTTTAGCATGGCTAATTATTTTTTTAAATCTTGTTCGATTACACCGTTATTCATAATGATTACTCGGGAGCATTTGGTTTTCCAATATGGATTTTTTGACGAAACTATGATGGTCCATTTGTGTTTCTCGGACGTTATAAAATCTATAATTTCATTTGCAACAGTGGTATCCATTTTATCAGTTGGATCTTCATAAAACAAAATTTTAGGTTTATGAATGATGCTTCGGGCCAATAAAATCTTTTGGCAATTCGATGACGAAAGTTGTTTTCCTTCGGGTAATATATTGGTATCAAGTCCTTTAGGTAGTGATTTTATAAATGAAGTGAGTTGGACACCATCTATTGCCCATCTTAGATCCTCAGTGCTTATGAATTTATCATTAAAGGTAATGTTTTCGAGCAAAGTACCTTCAAATGGGGTTTCTCCAGTAATTATAGATCCTATTTGAGATCGATATTGTTTTATGTTTATTTTTTTGAAAGTATCATCATTTATATATAAAGCACCCGATGTAGGCTCTAGTAAACCCGATAAAATTCGGATTAATGTAGACTTGCCAGATCCATTTTCACCATCAATTGCTATGTGTTCCCCTTGGTCAATTTTTAATGTTATGCCATTTAAAATTTCTTTTGTTGAATCAGGGAATTTAAAACTCATTCCGTCCATTTCAAGTGAAATTTTATTGTAACAGGTATCACTCGTAAAAGGCATTTCCTGCTCAAGTTCTAAATCAGTTACTTGCCCTATTTTTTCAACTGATGTTAATACGTCATAAAATGTCTCAAGTCCCAAAATAATTTTTTCAACAGAGTTGATGACCAATAGGATAATAATTTCTGCAGCCACAAATTGACCGATGTTCATTTGTTGTGACAGCACTAAAAAACCACCAATTGAGAGTAAACTAGCTGTAATTATTATTTTAAAAATAATCAATTGACTGAATTGTCTTTGAATAATCTTGAAATGCTTTTCTCTGTAAGACAAGTAATCACTCACGAGATTGTCGTTTTTTTGTAACCCAAAATTATAATTTAAATCGTTTTTAAAACTGTAGCTGTTTCTAGCCATTTCTTGAATCCAACTAGCCACTTTGTATTTAAACTTAGATTCTTTTAAACTTGTTTCAAGTCCAGCTTTGTATGAAAATTTGAATATAAAATAAAGCAATAAAAACAGTAATGCTCCAAATACAATAAAATAAGGGTGGTATAAAGACAACAATATAATACCAAAAATAATTTGAAGTAAGGCAGCCGAAAAGTCAATAAGTAATTTTGATGTTCCTTTTTGTATTGCTAAAGTATCAAAAAAACGATTGGCAAGTTCTGGGGGATAGGTGTTGTAGAGTTCTTCTATTTTTATTTTGGGTAAACGAGCACCAAATTCAAATGAGGAACGCACAAATATTTTTTGTTGTAAGTTTTCCGTAATTCGGAGCTGCATTAAAGATAAAAGCCCTACTAAAGCTACCCCAAAAACAACTAAAACAATTAGCACAATCCATGAAGCACTCACGCGTCCTGATTGTATAAAATTTGTAATGGCTTGAATACCTAATGGGAGTGATAAACTTATTAATCCAGCAAAAATCGCATAGAAGAAAATTTGGTAAACATCTTTTCTATCTAAGGTAAGTAAGTTGTAAAATCGTTTTAAAGGAGTGTTTTTCATAGTATTTATTTTGCAATTCTTTCTACTAGATCTATGTAAAAATCTGTTGGCGAAATGGTTTCATTACAATTTGTTATGGTTTTTAAATGGTCTTTTAAAAAATGTTGGTGCAAGGCTCCTTCAACTATTGATGAGGCCAAGCTTTTTGCAAAAGGGTACTCTTGGTTGATAGCAACTATCATTTCAATTAAGCGGTTTATGACTCTTTTGTAAACTAAAAAAAAGCCTTCTTTATTCTCTTCGTCTACTTCTTTAGTGAGTAAGGTTTTAGTAAACTCTGCAATAATAATTTTGTTCAAGATGTTTTCATTGATGTGAGTTGTAGCATAATCATCCTCAATTTTTTCGGTTACGATTGTAATTGCTTTTTTCAATCTATCAATGGGTATAAGAATATTATTAGTGGCAAATACTAGTTTATATTCAATCCATCCCCAGTACCAAGACGATAAGTATAAAAGGAGTTTATGTTTGTTCTCAAAATAGCGGTATATAGAACTTTCGTTAGACCCAATTCGTTCTCCTAGTTTTTTGAAGGTAAAATTATCAAAGCCAATTTCATCAATAAGTAAGATACTGTTTTCTATTATTTTCTTGCCTAGAGTGGAGGTTTCGGGGTTTTTAACGTACAACTTCTCGTTAATAGCAATACTTATATTTGATAAAATAGCGTCCATAATATTTGTTTAAGCTCAATTTTGTATTTATAATCTGTTTTAATTTAATCTTATTAGAAATTTACTTTTAGTCCAAAATTCAAATTTTTCATGTCTTGCAAGTCATTTTTGATTTTGTTGTCTTTTAAGTCTAAATATTTAAGATGGTCTAATTTTTTTAAAGTTGGAACCTTCTCAATTTCATTGTTTCCAAGATATAAATTTTCAAGATTTTTTATTTTTAATAATTCAGTTGGTAGCGTTTTGAGCTGATCATTTTCCAAGTACAAAGATTTAAGCATTGGTAATTTAGCTAAAACATCAAGTGTTTTGGGTAAGTCCATCTTACTTTCATCGTTTAATCGTACTTCTTCAAGTAATTTTAAATTTGAGAAATCACTAGGAAGGACATCAAAATCATTCCCGCTTAAGTCAATTGATTTCAAAGTTTTTATGTTTGAAATACCGCTTGGAATTTCGGTCAAATGGTCGTTTTTTAAACTTAAGTATTCTAGATTTATAAATTTAGACCAATCCACTGTATCGAGTTTTATGTTTTGATTGCTTAAATTCAATCGATAAATAAGCTCGGGATTATTCAAAGCATCATTTAAATTATTGAATTCTTTATTTTTTTCATACTTAATTTGACTCCACAAACTAGTTGAAATAAGAAGAACAAGGACAGTTGTAAAGTATGTTTTCATAAAAAGAATTTTTAATTCAAGCAAAAATACAGCATAATTAATAGTAATACTATTGTTATTGTTTATTTAACTTTAATTTAAGATGTGAATACTATTCAGATATGAGAGTATTCTTAACAAAAAAAGAGGCTGTTCAAAAATACTTTTGAAAGCCTCTTTTTTATTAATTATTGTTAGTTATAGTGGGACTTACCGTTTTTACCAGGAGCGCCACTTTTCCCATTCTCGTTTCCTATTGCATTTGAGCCATTCTCACCAGGGCTGCCGTTATGTCCTGTTCCTAATGAGCTGCAACTATATAAAGTTATAGTTAATAGCGCAATCATATACTTTTTCATAGTAGAGAATTACAAGTCATTACCTCAGGTTTTTCAACACCCATCAATTCAAGTATTGTAGGGGCTATATCACCTAGCACACCGTTTTTAATCATAGTTAAGTCCTTATCTACTAGAATTAGTGGGACTGGATTTGTGGTGTGAGCCGTATTTGGACTTCCATCAGGGTTAATCATTGTTTCGCAATTACCATGATCAGCAATTACAAGAGTGGTGTAATTGTGAGCAAGTGCTGTAGTGATAACTTTTTCAACACATTGGTCAACTGCTTCACAAGCTTTTATTGCCGCGCTCATGATACCTGTATGCCCTACCATATCTCCATTGGCAAAGTTTAAGCATACAAAATCAACTTCCTCTTTTTCAAGTTCTGGAATAAGTGCCTCCGTTAGTTCATTCGCACTCATTTCAGGTTGTAAATCGTAAGTAGCTACTTTTGGAGAATTTTTTAAAATTCGGCTTTCGCCAATAAATGGAAGTTCTCGACCTCCTGAAAAGAAGAATGTAACGTGTGGATATTTCTCTGTTTCAGCAATTCTAATTTGTGTTTTGCCTGCTTTTTCTAAAACTTCACCCAGTGTTTCAGTGATGTTATCTTTATTGTAAACTACTTTTACGTTTTGATACGTTTCGTCGTAATTGGTAAGGGTAACATAATACAAATTAAGCTTGTGCATGTTTTGCTCATGACAATCCATTTGTGATAGTACCTCCGTTAATTCTCTACCTCGGTCTGTTCTAAAGTTAAAGAAAATAACTACGTCATCATCTTCAATTACAGCGATTGGTTCACTGTTGTAGGTAGTGATTACGGTTGGGTTTATGAATTCATCTGTAATATTTGCATTATAACTTTCTTGTATAGCATTTACAGCATTTGTTGCTGGTGTGCCTTTTCCATTTACCAATAAATCATAAGCCAGTTTAACTCTTTCCCAGCGTCTGTCTCGATCCATAGCATAATACCTACCAATAACCGATGCTATTTTAACAGAAGTGTTGCTAATGTATTCTTGCAAATCTTGAATGTAATTTTTTCCTGATTTAGGATCTACATCACGGCCATCTGTAAAAGCATGAACATATACTTTCTCTAAACCATATTCTTGCGATGCATCAATCAATCCTCGTAAATGCGAAGTATGTGAGTGTACACCACCATCAGATACTAGTCCTAGAAAGTGTACTTTTTTATTATTAATTTTAGCATAAGTGAATGCATCTACAAGTACTTGTTCTTGGGCTAACGTTCTATGAGCTACCGCCAAGTTAATTTTGGCCAAATCTTGGTACACAATTCGTCCTGCACCCAGATTCATGTGACCCACCTCGCTGTTTCCCATTTGTCCTTCTGGAAGACCTACATTTAAGCCATCTGTTCTTAGTTGAGCACTAGGATAATTTTGATACAAACTATTTATAAATGGGACATTTGCATTATCAATAGCTGAAACTTTTGGATCTGGTGATTTTCCCCAACCATCCAATATCATAAGAATTACTTTTTTATTCATTATCGTGTCTTTTAAACAAAGATAAAGTATTTCTAAAAAGGTTCAAATCTCCAGAAATAACTATTATATATTAAAAGGGGAACGCATACAAAAAATGACTATTTAGTTATGAGAGGCATCTATTTTTGTAATTAATGCATTCAAAATGTATTCTTCACCTGATTGTAGTCTATAAAATAGCGTAAGCTGATCGAAAATACATGGCTCAAAGCATCATTATTGAGTAGTCGAGTTACATTGCTGTTGAATTCTTTGTTGATATTTCGTTCAAAAGCACCAGCATTATTTCGATACAAGACGGTTACTTGACTTCCTGGAGCAAACCACCAGGTGTATGACAAATCAGCATTCCAAGAATAAAAACTTGAATTTTTGTTTGCGGTATAATCTTTAAAATCTGTAAACCTGCCATTTTGTTCTAAGGATAATGTGTTTTTATTTTCGGCATAAGACCAGTAATGACGCATTGCAACATTGAAAGTCATTTGACTGTTCAAGCCATACTTTCCTGACAAGGTGTTTGAATACGTTACTACATTTCTATTGGCAAATACAATAGTTTGATCTGAATTACTACTTGGGTCAGGATTGATATAGGTGTCAATATATCCTTTATTGTTGTTTTGTCTAAAAAAATTGAAGTTGTAATTCAAGGATAATTTGTCACTGAAACGGTACCTTGGTCCTATCGCAAAACCATAAGATTCGCGTCCTTTTTCATTAAAGACGGCATAAGATGGATTCAAATCAATAGCAAAACGGTTGTTGTAATTAGTAGATACATATACAAATCCACCTATGCGCTCCGGTATAATGACAAATCTATTCTCAGCTCTTGGTTCGTAATAATCGTAGGATTCTAGTGGGTTGCTATTGATGCCAAAACCGATGTAATGGTTTTTTTTGGTATCAGAGTTGATTTGAATATTGAGGTTGTTGGATTGAATTTTTCCTGTTTCTTTTTGAAATTGTGTATAAGCATTAATCCTGGTATTAAAAGAGTTAAAATACTTAGTAGGATTTAAAATTCTATAACTTGCATTTCCGTATACACTATAATAATTGGTTTGAAAATTAATTCCCAGGTCATTGTTGTCAAAATCTTTTGTCATAATATCAGCACCAATACCGTATCTGTATTTACCACTAGTTTCGGAAAAATTAAGTTGAGAATTGATTCCTTTCTTATCTTCTGTAGTGTTAATGTAGCTGTACTTAAAATCTCCAGCTAAATTATAGGTGTTTTTCTTAGTGTTTAAATCCCATGCTAGTGCAGTAACATTCCCATCTCTAAAATTCCCATTTCTAGTAACATTAGTGTTTATGAATGCAACTGAGGAGTTTTTGCGAAAGCGTTGGTCTAGTACGAGTACATTGTAATTGGCTAGGGGTTCAATAAGCTCTTCTCGTCTAGCGCCAGTTTCAGTATTACGAATCGATGCGGTTGTTTTTTCGGTAACGGCATTCAATATTCCCACACCCAGTCCGCCCTTAGTTCTACCCGAAACTTTAAAGGCATTAATTAGGTTTACAGTGGCTGGACTAGCATCAACAACTTCATTAGTTGCTAAGTTAGGTCTAGTGCTTGGGCTTCCGCCAATACGTCTCGAATACAGTAAATTTCCTTTGCTAAACAAATCCGTTCCTTCTGTAAAAAAAGGTCTGTTTTCATTGAATTGCTGTTCAAACGGACCCAAATTCAAGATTTGATCGTCAAATTTTGTTTGTCCAAAATCAGGTATCAAAATCATGTCTAGCGTAAAAGCATCGTTGATACCGTATTTCAAATCCAGTCCGCCTTTAAGTGTGCCATATGTTTTTTGTTTAGCATTGGCATTTACATAAAAAGAGGAGTACGGCAATAAGAAAAGCCTAACGGGAGGTTTGATGTTTTCAATACCCTCTAGTGTTCCGTTTTGCTGTGTAAAAGTCCCTAGTTTTGAGTCAATAAAATTCCAAGAATATTTATATCGATCTCTTCTTACTTCTCTAAAAAAGTTCAGTCCCCAAGTTTGTTTGTTTTCTGCCGAAAAGCGAAGTGCAGCATATGGGATTCGCATTTCTACAACCCAGCCTTTATCAGTAATAACAGCTTTACTTTCCCAGACTGCGTCCCAAGAATAATCCTCTCCATTTGAATCGGTTGTAATACAATCAGCTTGACCATCAGCAGCATTTACAAAAAATTGAAAATCTTGTTGACCATCATTAAATCCATTTATAAACACCCCAAAAATATCCGAAGTCCCAAAATCATCTCGCTGTGTGATTTCTCTTAAAATTTTATCAGGATTTTCATCATGCAGCATTGCGCCTATGTAAATGGCGTCATTATCATATAAAACCCGAACCTCTGATTTTTTGTTTTCGGGGATGGGCTTTCCATTATCAGGTTCAAATGTGATGAAATCACCCGCTACAGCTGCAGAGTTCCAAATAGCTTCATTTAGTTTACCGTCAATTTCTATTTTTTCAGAAATGAACTTGGTTTGTAATGTTTTCTTTTGGCTGTAGCCAATGAAAGAGAAAGTAATGAAACAAAATAAAAATAGATTCTTCATGCAGTGATTATAAAATGATTGATGTGTAAAACCATTGCTTTTACAGTAATGTTTTCTGTGTAAATCCATAGTTTGTCATAATAGACTTATTTTTTATAGTATTGTTACACTTTATTAAAACAAATAATCATTAAATGTATGATTGCCTCGTGAAACATGGACATTAGGAAGAACTAAAACTTTTAAAACAATACAAATTCAAGTAGGTGTAGAGTAGTGGTAGCGGAGGTATACGCGATTTAAAACATTCATTATCAAGTAATTTTTAAATAAAATTATGTTAAACCCGTTGAATGACATGTTATTATGTGTAATTTTGCGACTCCAAATCAAATTATAATCTAATAGACTCGAATGATTTATACGATGCTACCTACTATTTTATTGCTTTTATTTACTTCATTGACAGAAAAACCACGTTTTGTTGATAAAACCCCAAGCAGTCACAACGTATATGCAAATAATGCTGTACCTACCGAAGAATCAAAAATGGAACAAGTGTACCGAAGATTAAATTCGGATAAATTTTCACTGCCAAAACTGGAAAGTTTCTCTGAGGCTCTTAAAGGATATTATTCTTTAAAGGAGAAAGGGATGATCCAAAAAGAGATTCTTACTATCATTGATTTTAGTTTGTCATCTAATGTTAAAAGACTTTGGGTTATTAATATTGATACAGGTGAAATTTTATTTCATTCACTGGTAGCACATGGTCGCAACACCGGTGAAGAGTATGCTTCTCAATTTTCTAATGCTTCAGAATCGTATAAAAGTAGCTTGGGTTTCTATGCCACGGGCGAAATTTATACCGGAAAACACGGTATGTCACTGCGTTTAGATGGTTTAGAAAAAGGAGTAAATGATAATGCCCGCGCAAGAGGTGTTGTCATGCATGCCGCTGATTACGTATCTGATTCTTTTATAAAAAACAATCAACGCTTAGGCCGTAGCCAAGGATGTCCGGCTGTTCCCGCAGAAATGTCTAAAGAGATCATCACTACGATACAAAATAAATCTTGTTTTTTTATTTATCATCCGTCAAGAGCAACAGTTTTTGGAAATAAAAGCATTTCATAATGCATCTTAATATGGGTAGGAACGCATATTGAGTAGTGTTTTTTATCTTATTAGTACTTAAAACAGGTGTTTTTAAAATATTTTTTATAATTTTTTTTAAAGCTTTCAAGGGTTATAATAAATTCATATTAAATTATTTAGGGTTTTAAATTTGGGTTTATGTAAAGGTTGAACGGTTGATAGCTTTGACTTTTTCTAAAAAAAACTTGCATTAAAGGAAACTTATTAAGTATATTTGCACCGTTGTTAATGCGAAAGTAGCTCAGTTGGTAGAGCTCCAGCCTTCCAAGCTGGTTGTCGCGAGTTCGAGCCTCGTCTTTCGCTCTAAGTTTCAAGTTTTACTTAGAAATTTTTTTACTGTTATAATGCGAAAGTAGCTCAGTTGGTAGAGCTCCAGCCTTCCAAGCTGGTTGTCGCGAGTTCGAGCCTCGTCTTTCGCTCTAAAACCTCAAACTTTTGTTTGGGGTTTTTTTGTTTTAAGGTTGTGCTAGTCCCGAAGCTTCGGGATATCCTGTGAACGAAGAGATACGGGAAGCCTCGTCTTTCGCTTTATAAAGCCGAAACTTTATGTTTCGGCTTTTTTTGTTTCAAAAGTTTCTTTAAATTATTTAATATAACTCAAGTCGGTTTCTGTTTCAAGTTCTGTGGGAGTTTGATTTTGACCAAACAATCTTGCGGTTAAATTGCCTTTCAAAGTTATTTTATCTCCTTTTACTTCTAGCCAGCTGCCTTCTCGCAATCCTAATACGGGAACCGAATTGTATGCGTGGAATTCCTTAATTCTAGTTTCGCGTGTTTCACCCATGTGTGTAGATGTTGTATCTGGATTAAGGTAATGCGGATTTAAATTAAACGGAATCATTCCTAAAGTTTTAAAACTAGGCGGATAAACAATAGGCATGTCATTTGTAGTTTGCATGCTAAGTCCGCATATATTACTGCCTGCACTTGTGCCTAGATACGGGGTTCCTTTCTTAATAGCATCAGCAAGTGGTTGCATGATGTTGTTTTTATACAATTGAGATACCAGTACAAAGGTGTTTCCGCCACCTGTAAAAATTCCAGATGCTTCTTGTATGGCTTGCACGGGATTTTCAAATTCCTCAATTCCATTTACAGTAATATTAATTTTGGCGAAAGCCAATCTAACAATTGCTGTGTATTCCTCGTGAGTAATACCGCCAGGTCTGGCATATGAAATAAAAAGGATACTGTTGCAATCCTTAAAATGTTTGGTTAGGGTAGGCAATAGATACTCTAAGTAACTTTGATGAGCAAGTGTTGAGGTACTTGCAATAATCATATTTTTCATTGTTAAGGTGTTATTTTTTTTATAAAGATATTAAAACCGTCTTTTTTAACTGTGATTTTTAATTAACATTTTTTTACCATCCTATTAGTAATTAATTTGCAAAGCATTACGATACTTTTACAACGAATCAATACTTTTTTTAACGAATGTTTAAAGTGCTGTGCTTGCTTATTGTTTTGATGACTACACAAATGGAGTCGCAAGAGATGTCTAGAATTGCTCTAAAGGGTTCGGTAATGGTGCAAGATGATGTTTTAGAGGGTGTTGATGTTGTGAACAAAAAGACTAAAGAAACCACTCGTACAAATGCTCAAGGAAATTTTTCGATACTTGCAGCGGTTGGAGATACTTTGGTTTTTACAGGATTGCAAATAAAAGATATTTATTTTCCAATATCGGCACAGCAATTTCTTCAAGGATTTATTTCGGTACAAGCAAACTTACGCTCGTATCAATTAAAGGAAGTTGTAGTTCAAAACGGAATCAATGCTAGGGCACTCGGAATTATCCCAAAAGGACAAAAGACGTACACTCCAGCTGAAAGAAAATTATATACTGCAACTGACTTGAATGCTTCTTTTAATGCAGGATCAATGGCTGGTGGTTCAGTCTCGGTGGATCCATTGCTAAACTGGATTTCAGGTAGAACAAAAATGCTGAAAAAGGAGTTGAATGCAGAGAAAAATCAATTTTATATTTTACAAATAGAGAATTTATTTACTCCAGAATATTTTGTTACTAAATTGAAGATTCCGGTTTTGTACGTAAAAGGATTTGAATATTATTGTATTGAAAATGATAGTTTTATAGCTGCTTTAAAGTCAAAAAATGTTGCTTTAGCTGCGTTTTTGATGGGAGATTTAGCATTAAAATATAAAGAAATAATAGCTCGTGAAAATTAAAAATACATTATTGTTAGTGCTGTTTATGATGGTGCAATCAATGTACAGTCAAGATGCAGCTGTAAAAGAAATTAGAGGAAAAATAGCAGCAGATTCTGTTGCTGTAGATCGCATTAATATTGTAAATATAACTACCGAGAAAGCAACAACATCTGATGCAAATGGTTTCTTTACAATTCCTGTAAAGGAAGGTGATATACTTGTTTTTACCGCTGTAAATCTAGAAGGACTCCGAAAAAAAATTGAGAAACAAGATCTTGAGCAAACGCTTTTATTGGTAAAAATGAATCCCAAAAGTATCGTTTTAAGGGAGGTTATTGTCAATGATAATAGTATTTCGGCAGAAAGTTTGCGAATTATTCCTTACGGTCAAAAAAAGTACACTCCCGCGGAGCGAAAGATGTATACGGCAACCTCTGGTGGAGGAATAGATGGGTTACTTAACACCATATCTGGACGCAAGGCTATGCTGAAAAAAGAAATGATTGTGGAGAAAAAGGAACAACTATTGGCCAGGTTTGCCAACTTTTTTGAAGATAAATATTATGTAGAGACCTTGGAAATCCCTCAGGAACATATTTTAGGATTCCAGTATTATTGTGTAGATGATGTTGACTTTGCAGCTGCACTTGCTGCTAAAAATAAATGGAAGGCCATGTTTTTAATATCCAAATTAGCTCAAAATTATAACGAAATCATAGCTCTTGAAACAAAATAATAGTATAGCACTAATAGCAACATTACTGAGTATTTGTACTCAAGGACAGGTTATAAATGAAAAACTCCTAACAGGTAAAATTATAGCAAATGCAAAGCCTGCAGCTGGTGTTCATGTCTTGAATATTGTTAATGAAAAAGAAACGGTAAGTGATAGTTTGGGTGTTTTTAATATTATGGCAAAACCAGACGATCTTTTGGTTTTTACAGCGCCGAATTTAGAAATCCATAGACAAAGCATTGATGAAGAGAATATGCATCAAAAACGTTTAGATATTGAAATGTTCATAAAAGCAATTGAATTGCAAGTGGTTTACGTTAATGCTCATCCAGAAATTAATGCAAGGGCATTAGGTATAATTCCTAAAAATCAAAAAGTAGTAACGCCAGCGCAACGCGGTAGATATTCCCAGCCTAATGGACCACTGCAAGCAATAAAAATAATGATAACTGGTAAAAATCCGGCGCTTGATAATGCTCTTAAAGTAGAACGGAATATAGCAGCATTAAATAGGCTTGATGGGATTTTTCAGGATAAATATTATGTTGAAACCTTAAAAATTGACAAAGATTACATCAAAGGGTTTCAGTATTATTGTATAGAAGATGCAGAGTTTAGTTCGTCTCTAAAAAGCAATAACAAGTGGAAATTAATGTTCAGAATTGTAAAGCTCGCCGAAATTTATAATGAAATGAATGCGTCGCAATAAGTTTAAAATAGTAGTTTGTGTTCTTTTTTTATTCCAAATTGCATTTGGCCAATCTACTGTTGAGAAGGTTTATACTGGAAAAGTAATAGTAAGCAATCAGATTGTAGCAGGTGTAACCATTACCAATAAAAAAACAGGTTTGCAAGTAAGTACAAACCAAGATGGCTTATTTTCTATAACAGTTCATGTCAAAGATACTCTAGTTTTTGACGCCGTTCACTTACAAAAGAAGCAAAAAATAATTACAGAAGCCGATTTAGAAAAAGCAGATTCTGTAATAGAGATGCAACTAAAGAATACGGTATTGAAAGAAGTTGTTGTCAAAGGGAAAAAAATTGATGCTTACACCTTAGGAATAGCGTCAAAAAACACTAAAAAGTTCACTCCTGCAGAACGAAAGTTACAAACAGCGGGAGATTGGAAACCCATCATGCTGTTGGGTCTATTAGGTGGTTCAATGGAATTAGATCCCTTAATTAATAAAATAAACGGTAGAACCAAACGCTTAAAAAAATTGATTGTTCTCGAAAAGAAAGAACTGAATATCAAATGGATTTCCGAGGAGTTTCAAGATGCCTTTTTTACAAATCAATTAGGAATTAAACAGGAATATATCAGTGGGTTTAAATATTATTTAGTTGAAAATGATAACTTTACAAAAACACTGCTCACTCGGGACAAAGATCAAATTATTTTTTGCATGATACCCTTGGCACAAGAATATAAAGATAAATTACAAGGCAACTGAAATAGCAATTTTGAAAAAACAATAATATGAAGCAGCTCTTACTTATTTTTATCCTTTTTGGAAACGTTTTATGGGCTCAAAATAAAGATAGAAAGCCATTGCATGCGCGATTGATCAATGATTTTACCATTGTAGATAATGGGTATGTTTTTAATTTGAATGCCAAGACCAAAACGTTTATCAGCAAGCAGGGTTTCTTTGATATTTTGGCTCAAGCCAAAGATACGTTGCTCATTTCTAGTTTAAATTTTAAGTCGAGAAAAATCATTGTTTCTGAAAATGATTTTTTAAAGCCGCTCGCTTTATTTGATATGGAATCTCAGTTGACGGCCTTAAAAGAAGTTGTGGTCAAAGGAAAGTTAGATCCAAAACCATCTTTGCCTAACACCCAAAAAATAGTTGATATGAAATTCATAAGCGATGAAAAATCAGCTGTAAAGAATAGCGCCATGCCATCGGATAGATCCATTGAAAACGGATTAGATTTTGTACGCGTTTTTAAAATGCTTAAAAAAGCATTCACAAAGAAGAATGTAGATGAATCTAAAAGCAACAATACGGATCAATTTCCAGAAATGGTGTTGTCCCGAATTGATTGCTATTTTTTTTCGCATACTTTAAAACTAGAACCAGCGGAAGTCAATTTATTTTTAGATTATTGTAAAAACGATGCTGCTTCAAGTAAGTATTTAAAGGATACAGATACCTTTTTACTAATGGATTTTTTGGTCAACAAGAACAAAGAATTTAAAAGATTCACTACTTTTGAAAAATGAAAAAAATAATTACAAGAGTTCTTTTTGTAGTACTCATTCTCTCCATGTCATCTTTTGCGGCGCACAAATTTTATGTTGCCCTGTTTCAAGTAAATTATGTTTCTGAGAAAAAAATGATTCAAATCACTGCTCGTATTTTTGTAGACGATTTGAATAATGCCTTGGAAAAAAAGCAAAATAGAAAAGTAAATCTAGGTTCAGAAATGGAGACAGCAGACGATGTCCTGCTTTTAAAAAAATATCTTAATGAAAAGTTTATTGTGAAAGTAGATGGACAAACCAAAGTTATAAATTTTGTGAGCAAAGAGATGGAAGGGGATGTGCTTATTTGTTATTTGAGTATCAAAGAAATCAAAAAAATGAAGGCGCTAGATATATATAATGCAGTATTGACACAAAACAATGCTGAGCAACAAAACATTATGCATTTTAATGTTTTAGGGGTCAAAAACACACTTTTATTTACGACATCAACATCAAAAGGAGTGTTAAAATATTAATTAGTGCTTTTTTAAACAAAAAAAATATTATTTTCACCCATTGAAATAACCAGATTTCCAACTATGAAAAAATTATCCTTATTCTTGCTGCTTCCGGCAATGCTATTTGCTCAAGAGAAAACCGCACCTGTAACTCCTAAGCAAACAGGGAGATATGACAACAACAAATTTAGCCAGATGTACGATGTTTTGGCAACGCCAAACATGTTTCGTACTGCTTCTGGAGCTCCCGGACCTGCTTACTACCAGCAACAAGCGGATTATAAAATTAACATTGAACTAGACGATAAAAAATCACGATTGACAGGTTCAGAAACCGTGACTTATTCCAACAACTCACCAGATACGTTAGAGTATTTATGGGTTCAATTAGATCAAAATCAAGCTGCTAAAAACTCGCAGACACCATTGGCAGATAGCCAAAGAATGGAGCAAGTTTTTCCAGCGGGAAGTTTTGCTACTAAATTTTTAAAAGAGCCAGCAGAACGCGGTTTTAATATTGAACAAGTTAAGGATGCTAAAGGAAATCCTTTATCGTACACGATCAATCAAACTATGATGCGTATTAACTTGGCATCACCATTAAAACCTGGAGAAAAATTTTCTTTTTCTATCAACTGGTGGTACAACATTAATAATTACAGACTAGAAGGCGGTCGTTCTGGATATGAATTGTTTGAAAAAGAGGGCAACAAATTGTATGTAATCGCTCAGTTTTATCCAAGAATGGCGGTGTACAACGATGTTGAAGGATGGCAAAACATGCAGTTTTGGGGCACAGGAGAGTTTACATTGCCATTTGGTAATTTTGATGTAAATATCACAGTTCCTGCTGATCACGTAATGGAAGCAACAGGAGAGTTAACCAATAGAAGCGAAGTCTTTACTGCGGAGCAAGTGAAAAGATACGAATTGGCAACAAAATCATATGATAAGCCAGTGGTTATTGTAACGCAGGCAGAAGCTGAGGCGGCTGAAAAAGGTTTCTCAGACAAAAAGAAAACATGGAAATTCAGTGCTAAAAACGTTAGAGATTTTGGTATTGCAACTTCTAGAAAATTCATTTATGATGCCATGGCGGTGAAACTAAATGATAAAACCGTATTGGCCGTTTCTGTTTATCCTAAAGAGGCCAACCCATTGTGGGGAGAAACTTCAACTAGAACAGTAGCGCATACTTTAAAGAGCTATTCAGCACATACTTTTGATTATCCTTACCCAAAAGCAGTTTCAGTTTCAGCAGAGGATCAAGGGATGGAATACCCAATGATTTGCTGGAATTACGGTCGCCCTGATGAAAAAGGAGTTACTAGTGAGCGTACTAAAAACGGAATGATAGGTGTTGTAATTCATGAAGTGGGACACAACTTTTTCCCAATGATTGTAAACTCAGATGAGCGTCAATGGTCTTGGATGGATGAAGGATTGAATACTTTCATGCAATACATGGCTGAGCAAGAAATGAATGTTAATTTCCCTTCAAGCCGCGGACCAGCAAGTAAAATAGTTCCTTACATGAGTGGTGATCAAAAATTCTTAGAGCCAATCATGTCAAATTCTGAAACCATAGTGCAATTTGGAGCTAATGCCTATGGAAAACCTGCGACAGGATTAAACATTCTTAGAGAAACCATTATGGGTAGAGAATTGTTTGACCATGCGTTTAAGGTTTACGCTAACAGATGGAAATTCAAGCACCCAACTCCTGAGGACTTTTTTAGAACTATGGAAGATGCTTCGGCAGTTGATTTAGACTGGTTTTTCAGAGGATGGTTTTACTCCACTGATTTTGTAGACATTGGTGTAAAAGAGGTAAAACAATATTATGTATCTGAAACGGCAACAAAAGAGTTGAAAGATGCAGTAGTTCGTAGAGGGCGTTTTGGTCAAGAAAAAGGACCATTCGTATACTTAGTTCCTGCTACAAGTGAGGAGTTAAGCGCTAAAGATAAAAAAGCATTGGCTATTAACGAGGTAAGTTTATTATCAGAGTATGTAGAAAAAAACTTTACTGCCGAGGAAAAATCAGCATTAAAAGCACCAAAATATTTTTACGAAGTGGAGTTTAACAAGCCAGGAGGAATGTTAATGCCAATCATTGTGGAGTTAACGTATGAGGATGACTCAAAAGAAACGTTTAAATACCCAGCTCAAATTTGGAGAAAAAACAATGACACTGCTAAGAAAGTGTACGCTACAGACAAAGCGATCAAAAAAATTATTGTAGATCCAAAATTAGAAACGGCTGATATTGATGTAACTAATAATACTTGGCCAAAAGAAGAAGTGAAATCAAAATTTGATTAATTACTTTTAAAATAAAATACCCCCAAAAGCAACTGCTCTTTGGGGGTATTTTTATGAAATAATTAAAAGTCAACCATTCAAAAAGTAATATCTTTGTAATCATAAAAAATATAAAATTATGTTTGGTATAGGAGGAGGTGAATTAATTTTTATCATGTTTATTGTACTTATGCTTTTTGGTTCAGATAAGATACCAGAAATTGCTAGAACCATGGGTAAAGCAATGGCGCAGTTAAAAAATGCTACAAATGATATAAAAAGTGAAATTCAAAAAGGAGCAGAAACAAATGGTTTTGACACCAAATCTATTTCTAACATAACAGGATCGATCAATAGCGAAATTAATAAAGCAAAAGAATCTATCTTGGGCGATACCTCTCCATTTGATTCTATTACATCAGGTGTAACGGATGAAATTACAAAAGTAAAAGATAGTTTACTTGCCGAAACAAAACCTGTTGAAGAGGCAACTTCTTCACTTGAAGATGAAATTACAGGACCTATAAAACGACAAATGTAATGCTAGAAAAACTACGTGCACTTGATGTAGAACTTTTTGTTTACTTGAATAGTCTTGGCAATGAAAACTTTGATTCTACATGGTTGTTTTTGACCAAACAAATCAATTGGCTTCCCTTTTTTTTATTGCTATTATTTTTGGTTTACAAAAAATTAGGAACAAAACAAACCCTCTATTTACTGCTATTTGTAGCACTATTAATTGCCTTTACAGATCAAACTACAAACGCTTTCAAAAATGGTTTTCAGCGTTTACGCCCTTGTAACAATCCTGATATTAATACGTTTATCAGGGTGGTTCAATCGAGGAGTTCGTATAGCTTTTTTTCAGGGCATGCCGCAAATTCTATGGCTGTTGCTAGCTTTTTATACTTTGTATTCAAAAGTAGAATCAAGTATCTTGGATTCTTGTTTCTTTGGCCTTTGGTTTTCGCGTACAGTAGGATTTATCTAGGCTTGCATTATCCATTAGACATACTCACGGGCTATTTCTTCGGCTTTGTTTTTGGGTATCTAATGCACCTTTTATACAAAAAAGCACAAAAGAAATATTTCCCTCAGGAGCTTTCATAACTCTTTTTATTTAGGAGCTATTTCCTGCTATCCGCTGTATTCCCGATCTAAAAAACTACGGCAAAAAGAGCCTTGTTTTTTAAGATCGGGAGATGCCGCTTCTATCAGGGCTAGGGCAGTTGTTTTCAGCAGAATTTTTAAACTAAAGAACTCTGCTTACCGTTAAACCATCACGAATAGGCAGTAAAACGGTCTCTACTCTTGGATCCGTTGCTAATAAACGATTGTATTCTAGTAATATTTTCGTACTCAAATCTTTAGGATTTAGTGGTTCCAAAACTTTCCCGCTCCATAAAACATTATCAGATAGTATAATCCCTCCTTTATTCATTTTGGGTAAGATCAATTCAAAGTAGTTCAAGTAGTTTTCTTTATCAGCATCAATAAAAACCAAATCAAACTTTAAGTCAATCGTTGGGATGATGTCAACCGCTTCGCCAAGATGTTGAACAATTTGCGCACACCAAGGAGATTTGTCAAAATGCTTGCGTTGAAAATCAACCAATTCTTCTTTGATGTCAATTGTGTGCAATTGTCCGTTTTCTTGCATGCCTTCACACAGACACAACGCTGAATAACCTGTATACGTGCCAATTTCCAGAATATTCAGAGGGCGAATCAATTTTGACAACATGCTCAAAACCCTGCCTTGAAAATGCCCGCTCAACATTCGCGGAAGCAAAATCTTTTGGTAGGTTTCCTTGTTTAAAGCTGCTAGTAAAGCTGGCTCTTTTTCAGAATGTTGCTCAATGTAATCTTCTAATTCTGGAGAAATGAAATGCATTATTTTAAATTTTTCACAAAATTACAAATAACCAAATTCACAAATAACGAAAACCTCAAAATACTTATTAACTTTGCAGCATGGAAATCGAAAAAAAAGATATAAGATCCCTTTCAAAAGAACAATTGCGTGATTTTTTTGTTGCCAATAATGACAAAGCCTTTAGAGGAAATCAGGTATATGAATGGTTGTGGAGCAAAGGAGCTCACAGTTTTGAGGACATGACCAATGTTTCGAAACAAACTAGGACTATGCTGGAAACGCATTTTGTAATCAATCACATCAAAGTAGATACCATGCAACGTAGTGAAGATGGAACCGTAAAAAATGCGGTTCGGTTACACGATGGTTTAGTAGTAGAGTCGGTTTTGATACCTACAAATACACGAACTACCGCTTGTGTTTCTAGTCAAGTTGGGTGTAGTTTGGATTGTAACTTTTGCGCTACAGCGCGATTAAAAAGAATGCGAAATCTAGAACCTGCTGAAATCTATGATCAGGTAATTGCTATTGATAAAGAAAGCCGTTTGTATTACAATCATCCGTTATCGAATATTGTTTTCATGGGAATGGGCGAACCATTGATGAATTACAACAATGTTTTGAAGGCCATTGAAATGATTACTTCCACTGAAGGATTAGGGATGTCTCCAAAAAGAATTATGGTTTCCACTTCTGGAGTTCCTAAAATGATTAAAAAACTAGCCGATGACGATGTAAAATTCAAACTAGCTGTGTCATTACACTCGGCAATAGATGAAGTTCGTGCGCGAATTATGCCTTTTAGTGCTAATTTTCCTTTGGCTGAATTACGGGAATCATTAGAATATTGGTACCGAAAAACAAAATCAAAAATCTCCTATGAATATGTAGTTTGGAAAGGCATCAACGACACTAAAGAAGCGGTTGATGCTCTAGTCAAATTTTGCAAATATGTTCCTTGTAAAGTGAATCTCATCGAATACAACCCAATCGATGATGGAGAATTCCAGCAAGCATCTGAAGAATCTATAAATGCCTATATAAAAGCACTTGAAGCAACCGGAATTGTGGTTAAAGTGCGCAGAAGTAGAGGTAAGGATATTGATGCTGCTTGCGGACAACTGGCCAATAAAGAAGCATAAAAAAAGCTGTCCGAAAAGTACTTTTGGACAGCTTTTTTTTTAAATATTATTTTTATTTTAGTACTGAAGGGATTTCTTTCGCAATGGGATGATTGGCTTCAAATGTATATCCCATAATCTTAGCTATGGTTTGCGCAAATTGATCTTGATACAATTGATTTTCCTCTTTCATTTCCCCTTTTGCTTCAATTTTTGGTCCCATAGCAGCAAACCAAATTTCTGAAGCGTCTTTTATTTGTGGTCCATGACTCGTCCATTCTGCTTTTGTGAGATCGCCTCTGCCATGATCTGTTGTAAATACTAAAGCCGTTTTGTCTTTGTATTGAGGATCGTTTTGTACAAAGTCCCAAATCTCTTTGATCCAAGCATCCACTTGATGTGCTGCATCTAAATAGGAACGATAAAATCCAGCATGAGCCCACTCATCCGTTTCGCCATAAGAGATGTATAATACTTTTGGTTTGTTTGTTTTCAATTCTTCAAGAGCGCCATAATGTGTAAATACATCCAGACATTCTTCCTCGTGAAAAGGTTTAAATGAATCTGCTAGCATAGCATTAATTAATTTTTGTCTCTCTGTAGGTGATTTTCCTCCTACCTTGTCAAAAGCAGATACCACTGGAAAGCCTGCTCTTTTTTCATTTAGGATATTATCAAAAGCATCCCAAGCCCCAAAAGCAGCAACTTTACCTTTTATCTTAGCTTGTTTGCTTAAGAATTCTAAAATAGTAACATTTGGATTTGCAGGATACTTATTTGAATTGATTAAAGTATCAGCGTAGCCTGTCATGATTTCGTTATAACCAGGATAACTAAACCAATAGGGATTGGCATTATTTACCTTGTTACCAAGGGTTCTGTTGCCATAAATCTGTCCTTTTTTAGCCAGAACAGACCACATAAAAGGCATTAATTTTTCTCTTCGTTCGTTTATATTTTCAGCCCAATATTTTTTATAAATATAAGCACTGTCGTTCTGATTGAATTTTTTGTCCTTAGCTAGACTTTCGTCCATTCCCTTGAAAGCCTCTTGCCATCTAAATCCATCAGTGGTGATGATAATGATGTTCTCTGCTTTTTGGGCTTGGGAATTCACCGCAACAAAAAGGATCAGAATTAATAATATTTTTTTCATTTTCATTTTTTATTAAAAATTATCCCACCATACTTTCGCGTTAATATTGTCGCTTCCTCCTATTTTTTGTATCGCCTCGCTGTAATTTTCTTTGTTTACAGATTGCTCTAAACTTGGATATAAGATTCTTCTTGGTACTTTGCCATTGTTTTTAGCTCCAGGACCTGCTTGTATAAAACTTGGTTTTCCAGTTCTTTTCCAATCCAACCATGATTCTATTCCAGTGTGGTATAAAGCTAACCATTTTTGGGTGTATAGCACTTCATTTGTAGCGTTATATGGTGCTGTAACCGTCAAGTAATTATTTGGCATCGTTACATTCCATTGCCCGAAAGAAGCTGTTACTGCGGTATCATAGTACATTTTGGCTGATCCAGTTGTAATAAGATTGCGTTGGCTCGCTTCAGCCAGCAAGAAGTTCAATTCACTATAGGTCATGAATAGAGAAGATATTTTTGTTTTCCCATAAAAATAATCTTCTGCTCTTCTAGAATATTTTGTTGGTTCCCCAATTTGATCTAACGGTAATCCTGGTTTTAATCCTAAATGATTTGTTTTTCCTGCAATAGGATCAATCCATTCGTCTAATCTAGGGTCATTATTCGCAATTAATGTATTCACTAAATTTGTGGAAGGAATCACAATATTGTAACCGTACAATCTGTTCACTCCATCACTCATAGGTGAAATATTAGGATAGCTTCCTGAGTAAACATAATTTGCATTGTCAATATTCGATTGGAATAAAGGATATAGTGCTGGTTTAGTAACAATCTCATTTAATTTAGCGCTAACATTGACCTTGTTAGAAATTCGCACCAAGAGACGAACATGTAGAGAGTTACAGAATTTTTTCCATTTTAACATGTCTCCACCATATAATAAGTCTCCTTCAACTTTTGATTTAACATTTATCAAAGCGTTTGCATTGTCTAAATTTAAAAGCAGTTGTTTATAGATAGCTTCTTGAGAATCATACTTAGGTTTTAATATTCCAGACTCTCCTTTTGAAGCTTCAGAATAGGGTGCGTAACCATAGGTGTCTGTAATAAGACTCATCGTATATGTTTCAAGAACAAGACTAATGGCTTCGTAATTTTTGTCATTTAATGCGATGGCTTGTTTTTTAATATCGTAGATATCATTGAGCCATTTGTACAATCCCCAGAAACGGTTGTCAGCTCCCCAATCATAAACGTCTAGTTGGTTGTACTCATAGAAACCACCATATTGAGCGACGATGTCTCCAAAGTCGTAGGAGTTGGTCACGTTACTATTGGCCAAGTTAAAAATAACGTTGGGAAGCATCTGCTTAGGTTGTGAAGCAGTAGGTTGATTTTTATTAGTGTTGATTTCTTCAAACCCATCGGTGCAAGAAATACTAAGAGTTAATAGTACTATAAAGGCTAAGATTTTTTTCATGATAATTTTTTTAGAATGAAGCATTTAATTTGATTCCATAATTTCTGGATGATGGGAGTTGCAATACTTCGAATCCAGGTAGTAATGTACCGCCACTTATTGCTTGAGTTTCTGGGTCAATGTTTGGAACTTTTGTCCAAAGGGCTAGATTGTTTCCAACTAATCCAATACTTAAGTTTTGCATTTTTACCGCTTTGGTCCATTTGTCAGATAGTTTGTAATTCAAGCTTACCTCTCTAAGTTTTACATAAGAAGCGTCAAATGAATTGGCCTCAATGTTATCTCTACGATAAGCATTGTAGTAATACCAGTTTTCTGCACTCACAGAAGTTGTGTTTGGTCTGTATGATCCGTCTGTATTTTGAACAACACCTTTACCTATAATTCCTGTTTCTCTTCCTGGTAATGAAACGGCAAGGATGCCACTTTCCATCCCAATTGAATTGGTCATTGAATATATTTTACCACCGTGGCGTACATCTAATAATGCATTAAGATTGAAGTTTTTGTATTTAAGATTGGTGCTAAGGCCCAACATCCAATCTGGATTGTAGTTTCCTATTTTTTTGATTTTCGTATCTAAAATTGGAGAACCATTAGTATCGAAAACAATTTGATTGTCAGGACTTCTTAAATAACCACGCCCGTACATGTCTCCCATTCGTTCGCCTACACGTGCTTCAATCGTACCACCATTAGGTCCTTGAGCAATGATGTAATTATCAATACCGGGAGTCAATTCTTTTACGGTACCTCGGTTTTGAGTAAAATTAGCATTAAGTGACCATTCAAAATTTTCTGTTCGAACAGGAGTAATTCCTAATCCTATCTCGATTCCTTTGTTTTGTATTTTTCCTGCGTTGATTACATTCGAATTAAATCCTGAGGCTTGTGACACATCTAAACCTACGATTTGATTTTTAGAATCGGTGATGTAATAACTAGCATCTAGCGTAATTCTTTTTTTGAAAAACTGAGCTTCAACACCTACTTCATATGATGTAGCAATTTCAGGCTTCAAATTACTATTTAAAATAGTGCTAGGATTAGTCAATGTTCCCGCTAAAGTTCCATTGTTGTATGTTTTAACTAATTTATAAGGATCAGTGTCGTTCCCTACAGAAGCTGCGTTTACTCTCAGTTTTAAGAAATCAATATTCTCATTCATTTCAAATAATGAAGTTGGAATAAAGCTTAATGAAGCAGAAGGATAGAAGTAAGAATTATTGTCTGCTGGAAGAGTAGAAGACCAGTCATTTCTTGCTGTTAGATCTAGATATAGGAAATCTTTGTATCCAATATTTGCAAAACTATACATGCTGTTGATGCGTTTTTTAAAAATATCTCTTGATGAAATAGGCATAACATTAATGTTTTGCAAATTGTAAATTCCAGGAATACTGATTCCTTGTCCTTCAATTTTACTTTCAGATGTGTATTGATTCATGCTGTTTGCTCCGTAGGATAATTTAACCGAAAAATCCCCAAAATTATGATCGTAGCTCAGCAACATATCGGCATTGTATTCTGTAAAACCAATCGTTTGTTCGCGGTACATTCCTGAAACATATCTTGAAGATCCAATTGGTCGTCTTGACCATCTAAAATCATTAGAATTGTCCATTCCTATTCTAGCCATAAACGAAAAGTTTTCATCAATTTCATAAGTGGAAGAAATGTTCCCAAAAAGACGCCCTTTTTTAAATGCATTAATGTTTTCGTACGCAATTTTGAATGGATTGTCTCCCCAACCAAACATGCTGTTTTGCCTCACATCTTTAACAATCCAGTAATCTTTAAGCCAATCTAAGTCAACATTGGTATGATTCCAAAGTAAATTGTACATAATCCCTTGACTTCCGTAACCGGTTACTGGAGTATTATCACTAGCACTTTTTGTGTAAGTAGCTACTGTGCTAATTTTCCATTTGTCTGAAATAGAGCAATTAAGGTTGAGATTTATGTTTTCTCTTTTTAAATTAGAATTAGGTACGATATCCTCGCTGGAAGTTTTTCCATAGCTTAGCCTGAAATTAGTTTTTTCATCTGAACCAGAAATCGATACTGAGTTTGAAATCGAGTTTCCTTTTCTAAAAAAGTCATTTAAGTTGTATCTGAATTCAAATGGTAAAACTTGTCCTTGTCCTATTGAATATCCTGGACTTCCATTCTGTAATAAAGATACTCCTGAGTCAAAACGTGGACCTAAGTTTGTATCTGCTCCAGGATCGTATACTTGTTTTGATCCCGCACCATAAACACCTTGAATTTCAGGTAAGCGCAATGCTTCGCTTGTCATGAAAGAAGAAGCGATTGAAACACCAAATCCTTTGCCTTTTTTGCCAGATTTAGTAGTAATAACAATAACACCATTTGCTGCTCTAGAGCCATAAAGTGCTGATGCGGCTGCACCTTTTAGTACGTTTACGCTTTCAATGTTTTCTTGATTAATTTCAGAAGCACCATTGCCATAATCAGTTGGTAGGTTAGTCTGAGTAGTGGGACCGCCTCCTATACCATATACATTATTATTGATTGGAATACCATCAACTATAAACAAAGGTCCGTTATTATTGATGTTCAAAGATTTGTCTCCACGGATAGTAATTCTTGAAGAACTTGTGATTCCGTTTCCAGAGCCAGTAATTTGTACTCCTGATATTTTACCTGTTAAGTTAGATACAAAATTTGCCGAGTTTACTTTATTGATATCCTCTGATTTCAATTCTTGGGAAGCATATCCTAAAGCACGTTTATCTCTTTTAATTCCTAAAGCAGTTACAACAACTTCTCCAAGTGATATAGAATCTTCTTGCAATGTAACATTCATATTTTGTTGGTAGGTCACCACAACCTCTTTAGTAATAAAGCCCATGTAGCTAAAAACTAATGTCTTGCCTAGTTCGGTATTAATAGTGTAGTTTCCATTTTCATTTGCGGTGGCTGCAGTTTTAGTTCCTTTAACTAAAACAGTTGCCCCAGTAAGCGGGAATCCGGATGAATCGGTTACTTTTCCTGATATTGCATTAGTTTGCGCAGTAGTTATATGTGCGCAAAATAGAAGTAAAAGAAAGAGCAGATTTTTTCTTAAAATTTTCATTGGTTTGTTGTTTTATTTTGTTTTGCAAACTTAGAAGGGAGGAATCGTCAAGAGATTAAGGTAACTTTAACAAAAACCGTAATAGGATTAAGGATAGGTTAGCAATGTTAGGAGTACGTTTTTTTTAGAATTGGAATACTAAAATTAGTTTTTAGCGTATTTATATTTACTAAAAGACGTAACTTTGATTTCTTAATGAATGTCACCTCTCAAATAAAACAGCCCATCTTAAAAGAAATGGAACTTTTTGAAAAAAAGTTCTATGAATCTATGACTTCGCAAGTGGCTTTACTTAATAGAATTACCTATTATATAGTAAACCGCAAGGGGAAACAAATGCGTCCTATGTTTGTTTTTTTAACAGCAAAAATGGTTGCTAATGGTCTTGTAAATGAGCGTACGTATCGTGGTGCTTGTGTGATAGAGCTTATACATACTGCTACACTGGTTCACGATGATGTAGTAGATGATAGTAATCGCCGAAGAGGTTTTTTCTCGTTGAATGCGCTTTGGAAAAATAAAATTGCAGTACTTGTGGGTGATTATTTGTTATCTAAGGGTTTATTGCTTTCTATAGATAACAGCGATTTTGATTTGCTTAGAATCATTTCTGTTGCAGTACGAGAAATGAGTGAGGGTGAGTTACTTCAAATTGAAAAAGCACGTAGACTCGACATTACCGAAGATATTTATTACGAAATCATTCGAAAAAAAACAGCTACTCTTATAGCTGCTTGTTGTGCTCTTGGAGCAAAATCTGTTATTGAAGATGAGGTCCAAGTCGAAAAAATGCGAAAGTTTGGAGAACTGATAGGTATGGCTTTTCAAATCAAAGATGATTTATTTGATTACACCGATGAAGCCATTGGTAAACCAACCGGAATTGATATCAAAGAGCAAAAAATGACTTTGCCTCTTATTCATGTTTTAAATACCTGTACCCCAAAAGAGAAAAGCTGGCTTATCAATTCGATAAAAAACCACAACAAAGACAAAAAACGCGTTAAAGAGGTTATTGCATTTGTGAAAAATAACAATGGTTTGGTTTATGCCGAAGCAAAAATGGTTGCTTTTCAACATGAAGCACTTTTATTACTTCAAGATTTCCCTGAATCCGATTATAAAAGCGCCCTAATTTTAATGGTCAACTACGTTATTGAAAGAAAGAAATAATTTTTTTTAAAATATTTTATCTTCTGAACGCCTTATTTTACTAGTTTTTTTGATTTACAAAGTTCAAAATCAAAAAAAAATCAGATGTCATGCAACCTTTTTATATCGAAAAGCGTCTATGTAAATAGAGATGAGGTTCAATATCAAGATTTAATTGCATCAGCACTAAAATGTATTGACATTGATATTGATTTTTGTCATTGAAACTATTTATGAAAGTAATCAACTTACATCACGAGGAAAAGGAATTAATTCGGTTGGCTGTCGAAAATAATCGACAAGCGCAACAGCAAATTTATACCCAGTTTTCTCCTAAAATGCTAAGTGTTTGCCGTCAATACATAAAAGATATGCATCAGGCCGAAGACGTCATGATTACTGCTTTTATGAAGGTCTTTGCCAATCTTAAAAATTACGAAAACAAAGGAAGTTTTGAAGGCTGGATCAGGAGGATTATGGTTAATGAATGCATTTCTTTTATCAGAGTAAATAAAAAAATTAAATACATCGAAGATGATTTCGTAATCGGTCGCGATGAGGAAAGTTTTAATGCTATTGAAAGTCAATTATCTGTAGACTACATTCAATCCTTAATAGATAATTTACCAGATGGCTATAAAATGGTTTTCAATTTATTTGCGATAGAAGGATTTAAACACCATGAAATTGCAACCCTATTAGGTATTAATGAAGGAACATCAAAGTCGCAATTATCGCATGCTAGAAAAATGCTGCAAGTACAAATTAGTACAATAAAAAATTATGAGTATGGAACCGAATAAATTTGAAATACAAATAAAAGAGCAGTTGAATGCTAGAGAAATTAAACCTTCGGCCATGGCTTGGGATAAACTCGACACAATGCTTTCTGAGACAGAAAAACAAAAAACTAAATTCCCATGGTTGTATGTGGCGGCAAGTTTTGTTGGTTTTCTACTTATTGGAACCCTATTTCTTGATCAAAAAGAAAGTGTGAATGTAAATCAAGACAATGGAGTTGTATTTCAAGATTCAAAAAATCAAGAAAACAACTTTACTAAAGCTGATACGTTACAGAATACAAATACACTGTCAAATGCTTTAAAACCTAACGTTCAAAAAGGCATTGTTACTCCTCAATACCAAGCTTCAACGCAGCAAAAATCATTGAAATTAGAAAAGAATGAACTGGCTGCAGCCCAAATTAAGAATTCTAAAAATGATAGTTTAACCATTTTAGTAGAAAATAATAATCTAAAAAAGGGTACTAAAAACAGGTATGTTTCAGCATCTGGATTGTTAGCAGAAGTGAGTAATACACAACTGGAGTCATCAACTAGTTTGCAAGTCAATCAAAAACCGATAAAAAGCACCACGGTTAATCCTCAAAATTTATTGTCGGATGTAGAAACAGAGATGAATCAAACCTTTAGAGAGTCGGCCATAAGCAAGTTTAATAAAAATTACAACGCCATAAAAACAGTTTTGGCTAATAGAAATTACGAAAAAGAATAATCAATCATCAATCAAAAATCGAACATTATGCAAAAAATTATTTTAATCACAGTACTACTGTTATCTGCCTTTTTAACAAAAGTTAATGCGCAAGAAAACGGAACTTATAAAAATATTTTGGACTGGACATATTGGCAACCGGTGTCACCAAATTATGAAATGAGTCTTGAAAAGAACTCCGAATTTAAAGAAGAAAATATCTTAACCATTAAATCGGTTAAAAGTAAAATCAATGGTTTTGGTACAATCATGAAATCAATTAAGCCAGACTTGTATTTAGGAAAAACAGTAAAAATGTCGGGATATGTTAAATGTGATAATATTAAATCTTGGGCTGGTTTATGGATGCGTGTCGATTACTATAATGTGGCTGTTTTAGCTTTTGATAACATGCGAAAAAATCCCATAAAAGGCACAAAAGATTGGGCTAAATATGAAATTGTGTTGCATGTGCCAGCAGATGCGACTTCTATTTCCTACGGAGTTTTATTAGATGATACAGGTCAGATGTGGTTTAAAGACATTGCATTGGAAATAGTTGATGATACTACACCTGAAACGGGACTTACTAAGGGAAGAGACCACCAATCAATTCCATTTGAGACCAGAGCTAAAGCCATTGGTAACGAAATTAAATCAATAATAAGTTCAGAAAAAAATGCCTTAAAAAAAGAGATCGAACAAATTGATAAAGATCTCGATAATAAAGTAATTACGAAGGAACAAGCGGATGATTTAAAGTTAAAGAAAGCAGCCGTTCACGCCGCAAATATTGATTCTAAAGTTAGTGTTCAAGAAGAGAAACTCAACCAGTTGGTACAAGATAAAGTGGATGGAAAAGTGCAAGACGCTAAAGACACTAGAAGTGGTGGCAGAATGGTTATTTTTGGAACAAATTCTGAAGAGCTTGGACCAAATCAAACCGAATTTAATATTTCCTCTTTAAAAGTGTACAACGGACAAGAGGATAAGGATGAACGCCAATCCAAAAGAACAACGTCACAATTTGTTTTTGCTGCAGGATTGAACAATGTCATTACCGATGGTGAAGTTAAAAAATCAGATTTCAGGTATTTAGGATCTCATTTTTATGAAATTGGCGTTTCTTATAATTCTAGACTTTTAAACAATTCTAACCTATTGCATGCCAAGTACGGTTTGTCAGTGATGTACAATAACCTCCGCCCTACAGATAATCGTAGTTTTGAGGTGAATGGCAATCAAACTAATTTGACGGTGAATCCTATTGAATTAAAAGATTCTAGATTTAGAAATGTAAGCTTGGTATTTCCGTTACATTTAGAATTTGATTTTACAAAGCCAGAGGTTAAGAACGACAAAACCTATTTTAAATCTCATCAAAGTGTTAGAGTAGGACTAGGCGGTTACGCAGGGGTAAACTTAAAAACAAAACAAATTTTACAATATGAAAATTCAGATTTAAAATCAACCGAAAAAACAAAAGGTGATTTTAACACAGGTGATTTTGTCTATGGATTGAGCACTTATGTAGGATATAAAGCTACAAGTTTATACTTGAAATACGATTTAACCCCATTGTTTAAAGACAATGCTGTCAAGCAAAACAACGTTTCACTAGGTTTGCGTTTTGATTTTAATTAATTGCTGATGGTATTTTAGCAGCATAAAACAGCACTTTGTAAAGAAGTGCTTTTTTGTTTTTTAGATTGTGAATTATCCAATTTGATTTGTGTAATTTTACATTTTTCAATCCCTAAATATTTTATTCAACTTGATTTCAAAAGCTACAATTGATACTGTTTATGAAACTGCTCGTGTAGAGGAGGTTATTGGTGAATTTGTTCATTTAAAAAGAGCAGGAAGTAATTATAAGGGTTTAAGTCCTTTCTCTGAAGAGCGTTCACCATCATTTATGGTTTCTCCGGCTAAAGGAATCTGGAAGGATTTTAGTTCTGGAAAAGGCGGAAATGCTGTTGCTTTCTTGATGGAGCACTCTCATTTTACGTATCCAGAAGCGATTAGATACCTAGCCAAAAAATACAATATTGAAATTGAAGAAACAGAGCAAACGGATCAAGAAAAAGCACTCACAGATACTCGTGAAAGCATGTATTTGGTCTCGGAATTTGCCAAAACGTATTTCCACAATACACTTTTAAATTCCGAAGAGGGAAAAGCCATAGGCTACTCTTACTTTAAGGAAAGAGGTTTTACAAATGAAACCATCAAAAAATTCAGCCTAGGATATTCACCTGAAAGTTGGGATGCGTTTACAAAAGAAGCTCTTGGCAAAGGGTATAAATTAGAATTTCTGGAAAGTACAGGACTTACAATTCCCAAAGAGGACAGACCTTTTGATCGCTTCAAGGGGCGTGTGATGTTCCCTATTGAGAGCATGTCGGGTAGAGTCTTAGGTTTTGGAGGTCGTATCTTAACCAATGATAAAAAAGCAGCAAAATACCTAAACTCTCCTGAAAGTGAAATTTACCACAAAAGTAAAGTGCTGTATGGTATTTTTCAAGCCAAACAAGCCATAGCAAAATTAAACAATTGCTACCTTGTTGAAGGATATACGGATGTGATACAATTCAATCAATCAGGTATTGAGAATGTGGTAGCGTCATCTGGAACTGCCTTGACGCCAGATCAAATTAGACTGATAAATAGATTGACAAAAAACATTACCGTTTTATTTGATGGTGATGCAGCAGGATTGCGCGCCTCTGTGCGTGGGATTGATTTGATACTTGAAGAAGGTATGAATGTCAAAGTATGTACTTTTCCCGATGGGGAAGATCCAGATAGTTTTGCTAAAAAAACGTCGTACGATGATTTAGTCTATTATCTTGAAAATAATTCTAAAGATTTCATTCAGTTCAAAGCATCGCTCTTAATGAATGAAGCTAAAAACGATCCGGTAAAAAAGGCCGACCTGATTCGAGATATGGTAGGGAGTATATCTAAAATTCCAGATCGAATTCAACGCGAAATTTATATTCAGGAATGTTCCCGAATTATGGATATTTCAGAGCAAGTATTACAAAGTACTCTGGCGCAATTATCTCAAAAAGAAGTTGCCGAGGTTGGAAAAAAACAAAAACAAGAGCAACAAGCTTTTGAAATTGTTAAAAACGAAAATCCTATAGCTGTCGCTAAAGTTGATGTATTAAATAGATTGGAACGTAAAATAATTGAAATTTTACTGTTGTATGGCAATCTAGAAGAAGAATTTGAAGATGTTTTTTTGCGTACAAATGCAGAAGGAGAAATTGAAACTGTTTCAGAAAAAAGAAATTATAAGGTTTACCAACGTATTTATCTCAGTTTGCAAGAGGATGAGGTGCAACTTGCTAATCCATTATTTAGAGCAATTTACAATGATCTTATAGCGTTTTATAATGAGAATGAATCCTTTAGTATGGAACAGTATTTAATGCGCTTGGATGTTGACTTTGCCCAAGAAGTAACAGATATTTTAATGGAAGATGAGCAACTCGTTCTTCATGATTGGGTAGGTCAAAATATTTTTCCAAAAACTAAAAATGAAACAATAGGTCAAGAGGTTTCAGAGACTATTTTAACGCTTCGTTGGTATCTTGTAGGAAGTATTATTGAAGAATTAAAAAGCTCTATATCATCTGAACCAAATTCAGATAATACAGAGCCTTTATCATTAGTTATGGATTATAATATTTTAATCCATTCTTTTTCAAAAAAATTAGGTAGAGTAATGTCAAGATATTACTAAACGATTTCTAATTTTTTTGCTTTGTCTACTAGATCAACCAGATTGGTAACATTTAGTTTAGTTAATAAACGTAATTTGTAAGTACTGATTGTTTTTTCATTTAGGTTTAAGATATCAGCAATTTCGTGATTCTTTTTCCCTCCACTCAAGTAGCGTAATACTTCTACCTCACGGTTTGAAAGTTTGCGATACAAACGCTCACTTTTACTTTGTTTTGCAATCAAGGCTAAGTTTTTCTTCACGGTTTCATTCATGATGATCTTACCTTGCGATACTTTTACAATAGCAATTCCTAGTGTTTCTAACTTTTCGGATTTGTGCACAAAGCCAGATGCTCCGGCTTTAATGGCATTTGGTGCATAAATCTGTTCAGATAGGCCACTGTATAAAATCACTTTTGTTTTTGGGAAATCTTTCAAGATTGTTTTGATCTCGAAGATACTTGAAAGTCCTTCCAAGTCTAAATCCAGTACTAGTACATCAATGTCTTTCGTTTGAAGTATATCTCGTACCATCAAGAAATTGCCCACATTGGCTACAATAGAGATGTCAGCATTATCTTTAAAGTAAGATTTTACTCCAAAATGCACAACAGGATAATTATCGGCTATACATACTTTAATCATAATTTTAAATTTTTTTGAATTGTTTGTTATTGGA
>NZ_QKNZ01000169.1:0-849 GCF_014156605.1 Flavobacterium sp. SOK18b | reverse complement strand
ATTCCCCAAGCATTTTCAAAGGTTACTTCATTATCATTAATATTATTTCGGATGGTTTTAATTTTATCACTTAAAACGCTACCTCGTCCACGATCATAAATTGTAAATCCGTTGCCACCAAAATACGCGTTCATATTATCAAAATAACCATCGCCACCATAAAAGAAATTTGAGTTATATCCTTTGGTTTTAAAAACATTTGAAACGGTATATAGGTTTTGATTTTCTGGACGTTTTACGATACTTTGACCTGGTGTTGGTGGAATGCAAAGTGTCATTGCTTCCATACCACGAACGGTTCTAGTTCCTGTGGCATATAAATTGTCGAAAAACACACTTTTTTGAGCTAAACTGTCTAAAAAAGGTGTAATATTTTCTTTATTTCCAAACTCGTTCATAAAACTACCACTAAGACTTTCAACCAAAATAAATACTACATTCTTTTTACTTGGCTCTTGGTTAGTTGTGTCTGTTATTGTTCTGTGAATAGATAATCCTTCTGATTGGTATTTACTGTTTTTATCGCTCAATTTATTTCTAATAATAGCAAAAGCCGATTTGTTATTTACAGAAGTATAAAACTCATTGTATGCCATTTGATTGTTTCTGAAGGCAGCAAAAAATGAATAAATTCCCGATTTTGATATTTCAGCATTGTATCTATTTTTAGACCATTCTGCCTGATTATTTGTTATAAATGTTGTAAAAAATAAACAAGAAACCAGACCAATACCTAACACAATACTTTTTTCTTTTAAAGTTGCTGTTTGTGAAAATGTGTTTTTGAATGCATTTCTTTTATAAAAGAGAAATAAGACTAAAAATACTATTAATGATACTCCACTAATT
>NZ_QKNZ01000168.1:0-594 GCF_014156605.1 Flavobacterium sp. SOK18b | reverse complement strand
GCCTGACGCAGCTGTAGCCGCGCGGTGGTTAGTAGATGTTTTTCTTATTTTCAATAATATTCGATCTGTCTTTCAATTATTCTTGTTGTCTGATTTTTATTAGAATAAGTTTTTTTAACCCAATTTTTATGTTTGTCATTGACGATATTTATTTTGATTATATCGTTACGTTCTTCATTATTTCCGTTACCTTCGGTTTTCCACTTTGAGGTTATATTGTTTTTTGTAGTCGTTGTAATATAGTAGCTTTTAATTTCGTTATTATTTTTGTAGTAGTATGTATAAACAATAATTGAATCTTTGTTTGTATAAATTAATGTTCTACTTTTTAAATAATCATTGTCATAATCTTCTTTTATTTCAAGCGAATATTTTTTTGTCTTCAATTTTTTTGTTACTTCTTTTACATTAAATTTTGGTCGAATTTTTATCGAAATTAAAGTATCTTTTATTTCTTTATATTCATATTTTGTTAGTCTTTCAGGATAAAATGATAGCTGATTTTCTGCTTTAAAAACAACAGTTTTGTCAGAATCATTTTCAGGATTTAGATATAAGTCTTCAATTAATTGATTTTTCTCATTGTATTTGTAT
>NZ_QKNZ01000167.1:0-739 GCF_014156605.1 Flavobacterium sp. SOK18b | reverse complement strand
AAATTTTTACTGCTTTTTTTATATTCCGATAGTTTTATGGAATAAAGAATTTGTGAACTTAAAATTTTCGGGTAAACATAAAACACCTAAAATAAGACAACATAAAATTTAAATTAATCCTAAAAACCAACTTTATTTAAATCGCTATAAACCGTAGTCTTTTCACCTGAATGGTTTTGTTATTTTTCTAAATATTCTCCCTATAAAACTTCTTTTTTTTGCCGTTACTATAAATTCCGACAATTCGGATTCTCGTTTGACTAATAGAATTACGCCTAAATCAGTGGTTATGTTTTTCGAATTTATTTCAATTTCTTTCTGTTCAAAACCAATTGCTCCAATTAATAGTATTATTTTTTCATTTTCTATAGTTGGCAAATATTTTATTTGAAAATTTCCATTTTCGTTTGAAGAAGTCCCAAATTTAGTTTCTTTAATTATTACATACGCGTATGAGTCTGTTAAGTTTCTTTTAGAAATGGAATCATAATATTCTATTTTACCGCTTAATAAAATAGAATCATTAATTATCCCATTTTGTCTACTGTAATCTTGATTATTTTCTGTATCGTTAATTATTTTGATTGAACTATAATTTTCAATTTTATTGTTTTCATTATGTTCTGAATTTGCAAATGAAGTGGTAGCGATTAATGAAGTTAATCCAAGACTCAAAGGAATATTGTTTTTTAATCTTCTAACTTCTGCTATTTGTTCCGGTAAATAATAACCACAAGTA
>NZ_QKNZ01000166.1:0-2252 GCF_014156605.1 Flavobacterium sp. SOK18b | reverse complement strand
AGCGTATTGACTGTCCAATAAATAGAATCACTATAGTTCAAAATTAATTTTCCGTTAAATCGTTTTGCTTTTTGAGTATTTGAAAAAATAAAAATGGTATCAATTTCTTTGTGCGAAAGCTCTAAGGAATCACCTATTTTTATAAAATCAAAAGCTACCTTGTAACCTTTAGAAACGTACTTGCCATTAACAAAATCAAATTCATTTTTCAATGAGTCTATTTCGGTTTTATGAATTCTAAATTTTCTATAAAATTCTCTCCGAATCATATTTTCAGAGATATTAAGGTAAACAGAATCTGAATTAATAAAAAGACCTCTGAATTTATTAGGTATCTCAGACAGTTCAGCATCTTGAATTGGCTGTGGTTTTTCAAAATACACAAAACTTTCATCTGCTGATGCATCTGCTTTCTTGCAAGAAATAACAAATAAAAATATCACTAACAAAATAAATTGTTTCATTTTGAATTGATTAAAATTTTAGTGAATTTACACTTTTAATTTTAATTAAACTTTATAAGACCATGCAAATACCCCAGATTGCAGCGGAAAGCATTTTTGTGTAAAGCCACTATTTTTTTCTTGACCTGAAAGAGCGACCGCAGGAAGCTCCTTTGAGGTCTTAGAAAAAGTGGCTTTATAGAAAAATCTTGAAGCGGAAAGCTGGATTAGGTCCATAAAAAAAGTCGAAAGCTATTACTAACTTTCGACTTTGAACTTTTGAATTTGCAAAAATTACACGTTGAATCTAAAGTGCATTACATCACCATCTTTTACAACATATTCTTTACCTTCTACTTTAAATTTTCCAGCTTCTTTACATTTAGCTTCAGAACCGTATTGCACGTAGTCTTCATAAGCAATTACTTCGGCACGGATAAAACCTTTTTCAAAATCAGTATGAATTACTCCCGCAGCTTGTGGCGCGGTTGAACCGATATTGATCGTCCAAGCACGAACTTCTTTTACACCAGCCGTGAAATAGGTTTGTTGTTTTAACAATTTATACGCTGCACGAATTAAAACGGATGCTCCTGGCTCTGTTAAGCCCATATCTTCAAGGAACACTTGGCGCTCTTCGTAGCTTTCAAGCTCTGTAATATCAGCTTCGGCACCTACAGACAAAATAATTACTTCCGCATCTTCATCTTTTACTAACTCGCGAACTTGGTCTACATATTTGTTCCCATTAACAGCAGAGTTTTCGTCTACGTTACAAACGTATAATACTGGCTTTGCGGTAATCAGTTGAAACGATTCCATTAAAACTTCCTCGTCATTTCCTTGTGGAACGATAGTTCTAGCTGATTTAGCTTGCAATAAAGTATCTTTAATTCGATCTAAAAGCGCTTTTTCAGTCTGCGCTTCTTTGTTACCCGTTTTTGCAGCACGATTTACTTTTTCTAAACGTTTTTCAACCGTTTCTAAATCTTTTAACTGCAACTCGATATCGATAGTTTCTTTGTCGCGAATGGGATTTACATTACCATCAACATGAACGATATTATCATTATCAAAACAACGCAATACGTGAATAATAGCGTTACACTCTCTAATGTTTCCAAGAAATTGATTTCCTAAACCTTCTCCTTTACTAGCTCCTTTTACTAAGCCTGCAATATCCACAATATCCACCGTAGCCATTTGTACGCGCTCCGGTTTTACCAATTCCTCTAGTTTATTAATTCTTGGATCTGGTACATTAACAACGCCAATATTTGGCTCTATGGTACAAAAAGGAAAGTTAGCACTTTGCGCTTTTGCGTTTGACAAACAATTGAACAAAGTTGATTTTCCAACATTAGGTAACCCTACAATTCCTGCTTTCATCTGTAAATACTATTTTATTTTTTACCAGAAACCTGTGAGACATTTTATGGCAAACAAGATTCTTTTGAGTTTTAAATTTTGAGCTATCAAGCATTAAATCTTATTAGATAAAGCTATTTAGCTTTAAAAGTTTGCAAATATACCATTTTAATACTGTTTTCAATAATTAAAAGATAGCATTACTGACAACCTATTATTTTTTCAAAAAAAATATAAATAGTACTAATATTTTGTTAAAAAAAAATTATATTGCGGTCTATTTAAAATCAAACCAAAAATAAAACACAACTTATTATGAAAAAAATCGCATTATTATTAATCCTCTTAAACGTCTCGTTTGTATTTGCGCAAAAGCAAATATCAGGTGTAGTTAAAGACAATTCCGGGAATTCGTTACCAGGAGTTAACATCGTAGAAAAA
>NZ_QKNZ01000165.1:0-1619 GCF_014156605.1 Flavobacterium sp. SOK18b | reverse complement strand
ATTTAAGGTTATTTAATCATCCTCAGCTAGGAGAAATCGAATTATTTCTTTCGGATATTGAAGAAATAAATAATATTTCTAAACCATATACTTCTGTTATTATTGGACCAAATGGTACTGGAAAAAGTTTTATATTGAGAACAATTTCTGATATTTTAACACAGTTTAATATTTTTCAAACAAGCGGAATTAGAAGCATTAATCTACCTTTCAGTTTTCATATTCGATATAAATTAGAAAATGATACTTTTGAAATAATTTCTCATTTGGAAATTTTAACTAAATCAAAAGAGAAAAAAACTTTTTTGTTTTATAAAAACAGACCTTTTACAGTAAAACATATTACAATTAAAAATACTAATCTCTTTAAATTACATGAAATAAAATTTAAAGAGATCTTGTTTCCAAGTTATGTAATTGTAAATTCAGTAATGCTAAATGATCGTTTTTTATTTAAAAATAGTTTACCGAATGACTTCTATCAATACTTAGGTGTAAGATCAACAAGCTCAACAGCTAGTACAAAGTCTGCAATAAAATCTGTTGTTGATATTATTTTTAAAGAATCAATTACAAACACAGCCTTTTTAAGGAACTTAAAGCATTTACTTCATTTTCTTGATTTTGAAGAATCTTTAGAAGTTGACTATCAGACTAAAATAAATAAACTGTTTTTTTCAGGAACTTTAACAGTTGAAAATTTTAAAAAGTATTATGAAACATGGTGGGAAAAAGATTTTGAATATTCACAAAGAAATAAAAACAATCCAATTTGGAGCAAACCATATTATGACAAACACTTAAAAAACAATGAAACTAAAATAATTGAAATTGTTAATTTCTTAAACGATTTAGTAAACAGTTATAGATTATCGCATAAAGAAAGATCAAGGTCGAAAATATTAAATGTTAATTTTTTTAATAAAGAAACAACAGCATTAGATTTAGAAAAAATCTCATTGTTAGAAAAATTAGATATTATAAATATAATTGGGATAAAACTTAGTAAAAATAAATCCAGTTTATCAATTAATGATATCAGTTCAGGTGAATACCACTTGCTAATATCGCTTATCGGTATTTTTTCTAAAATAAAAGAGAATTCTTTAGTACTAATTGATGAACCTGAAATAAGTCTGCATCCTAATTGGCAAATGAAATACATCACTTTTTTAAAGAAAGTATTTTCTAACTATCCAAGTTGTCATTTTATACTTACTTCACATTCTCACTTTTTACTGTCCGATTTAGAAGGAGAAAGTTCGTCAGTGACTGCATTAAGAAGAAATGAAGATAATAAATTAGAGTCTACATTAATAAAAGCTGATACATATGGATGGTCTGCAGAGGAAATTTTATTGAAAGTTTTTAAAACTAATACCTCTCGAAACTATTATATTGCTGAAAAACTAGGTGAATTTTTAGACTTCATATCAGATAAAGATTCAACTGAGGAAAGTATTAAATTAAAATTTTATGAACTTGAAATTGATAAATTAAGCAATTTATCTGATGAAGACCCTTTAAAAGTAGTATATAATACGATAGTAACAGAATATGTTTTTAATTAATTTAAATACTAAATATAGCTATACTTCTGTCTCTTATACCCATCTTAC
>NZ_QKNZ01000164.1:0-3662 GCF_014156605.1 Flavobacterium sp. SOK18b | reverse complement strand
TTATACGGCTCTAAAATTAATTTTCTGAATAATTAGTATTTGTGAAAATTAAATTTATTTGATAGCTGTATAAAATTTACTAACACAACATTAAATAAATATATTTGAAACTATACATTAAATACATGGTGAGCAATCGTTGTAAAATTGCTGTCAAAGAAGAGTTAAAAAAGCTGAAACTCCATTTTGTGGTTGTTGATTTAGGAGAAGTCGAAATCATGGAAAACATATCTATGGAGCAAAGACAAATCTTAAAAGCTGCACTTCTTGATTCAGGACTTGAATTGATGGATGATAAAAAATCTATGTTGATAGAAAAAATAAAAAATGTCATTATCCAGATGGTACACCACTCAACGGAGGTCATTAAAATTAACTTTTCAGATTATTTAAGTCAGCAGTTAAACCATGATTACACCTATTTATCAAATTTATTTTCTGAGGTTCAAGGTACTACTATTGAACAATTTATTATTTCACATAAAACTGAGCGCATTAAAGAGCTTATAATTTACGGAGAATTAAACATTACTGAAATTGCTTGGAAAATGAATTACAGTAGTGTAGCCCATCTTTCGAGCCAGTTTAAAAAAGTGACAGGCTTATCTCCTTCACATTTTAAAAAATTAAAAGATAAAAGGAGAAGTCCAATTGAAGAAATTGGAAATCACAAAAACAACTTATAGATATGTATTACAAAAATGGAGAAATCCAGGAAAATAACGATGTTCAGTATAACCGAAATTTAATAGAGTCTATACTAGAGCCTATATTTATTGTAAACATACAAGGTGAAATTATTGATTTCAACAAAGCAACTTCATTAATTATTGGTAAAGAACGTGAAAATATACTGTATTCAAATTTTGAAGATTATTGTCATCCCGTTCAGCAAGTTCGAAATCTAATATCAATTGTTTGCCAAAAAGGATCATTATACGATCAAGCATTAGAGCTTAAAGATGAAGCTGGTAATTTAATACCCATCTTATGTAATGGAACACCTTTTAAAGATAACGAAGGAAATTTAATTGGTGTTATTTTTGTTGTTCGGGAAACCTCAAAACAAAAATGGTCTATTGAATTAGAGGAAGCGCATAAAGAAAAAGAAAAACAACAAGACCTTAATAAAGAACTTGAAAAACTCAATAACTCTGCAATTCTAGCATCTCAGTATACTTTGAGTTTAATTGAAGCCAGTCAAGATCCGCTAGTTACTTTGAACACCAAAGGTAAGATTACGGATATGAATCAGGCCTTGGTAAACAGTACTGGAATGTCAAGAGAAGAACTTACTGGATCTGATTTCTTTGATTATTTTACCGAAAAAAAGAATGCTCGTGAAGTTCATAAAGAAGTATTTGATAAAGGAAGCGTTTCTAATCTACCACTTACTATAAAGCACAGAAATGGAAAATTAACTGATGTACTTTGCAACGGTTCTGTATACAAAGATGCGCAAGGAGAAGTGGCTGGTGTAGTTATAGTAGCGAGAGATGTAACAGAACAAAAAAAAATAGCATCAGCCCTGATAGAAGCACGAGTATTTGCTGAATTAGCTACCGAAATTGCAGAAGAAGCTAAAAAAAATGCCGAAAGTGCAGCCATAATTGCTAAAAATGCAGTAAAAGCCAAACAGCAATTTTTGTCTAATATGAGTCACGAAATTAGGACTCCGATGAATGCTATTATTGGATTCACAAAAGTTGTTTTAAAAACCGATTTGACGGTAAAACAATTAGAATACATCAATGCTATAAAAATGAGTGGTGATGCATTAATCGTTTTGATTAATGATATCTTGGACCTTGCCAAGGTAGATTCTGGTAAAATGACTTTTGAGAAAAAACCTTTCAAATTGAATGCTTCGCTTGAATCTATGCTTCATTTATTTGAAAATAAAATTCAAGAAAAAAACTTAAAACTTATTAAAGAATACGATCCAAACATTCCAAAAGTTTTAGTGGGTGACCCTGTTCGTTTGCATCAAATTATTTTGAACCTCGTAAATAATGCAGTAAAGTTTACTCAAAAAGGTATCATCACCGTAGGTGCTCAACTAGTTTTTGAGGACGATGATCGCGTGGTTATTGAATTTTCTATTTCGGATACGGGAATAGGAATACCAGAGGACAAACTAAATCATATTTTTGAAAATTTTAATCAAGCCTCAAGTGGTACTTCAAGAATTTATGGTGGTACTGGATTAGGATTAGCCATTGTTAAACAGCTTGTTGAATTACAAGGAGGAAAAATTCGAGTAAAAAGCACTATAAAAAAGGGATCTAATTTTAGTTTTTCTTTAAGTTTTCAAAAGACAAATGCCAATGCTGCACTAGAAAATGATTTGCTAGAACTGGATTCAGAAATTAAGAACATAAAAGTTTTAGTGGTTGAAGACATTGCACTGAACCAATTGTTAATGAAAACTGTTCTAGATGATTTTGGTTTTGAACGTGATGTTGCAGAAAATGGAAAAATTGCAATTGAAATGTTAAAAGACAAAGCGTATGACATCATTTTAATGGACTTGCAAATGCCTGAAATGAATGGATTTGAAGCAACTGAATATATAAGAATTAAAATGCAGTCACAAATACCTATAATTGCACTAACTGCTGATGTAACAACAGTAGATTTAGATAAATGTAAAGCCGTAGGAATGAATGACTATCTAGCAAAACCCGTAGATGAAAGGTTGTTGTATAGTAAAATTGTTGGTATTCTTAAAAAACCTAAACTAGAAAAATTGTCAGCAAAATTGAATGAAAATATTGATACTACAGTAAAAAAAATAAGATGTATTGATCTTGTTTATTTAAATCAAAGAACAAAGTCTAATCCAGAGCTTATGATGGAGATGATTGATTTATATCTTGCTCAGACTCCCACATTAATAAATACGATTAAACAAAGTTTTGCAGAACAAAATTGGCAATTATTGGCTGCAGCAGCACATAAAATGATTCCTTCATTCTCTATTATGGGTATTAGTACTGACTTTGAGGATATCGCCAAAAGAATTCAGGAGTTTGCAAATTCACAAGAAAAATTAAATGAAATTGACGAATTAGTATTACAATTAGAAGAAATCTGTTTGCAAGCTTGTGGAGAATTAGAAGAAGAATTAAACATTATAAAAAATACAAAAAAGTGATAAACGAAAATAAAATTAAGATTTTTCTAGTAGATGATGATGCTTTTTTTTTAAAATCATTGGAAATTGAATTTAATCAAAACACAAATTTTGTAATAGAAACCTATCCTACTGGCGAAAAGTGTATAGAAAATTTAAATCATTTACCAGATTTAGTTATCCTTGATTTTCAACTAGATGGAATTGTAATTGGTGCTATGAACGGCTTGCAAACATTAGATAAAATAAAAGAATTAAATTCAAATATTCCTGTCATAATGCTTTCATCTCAGGATAAGATAGAAGTTGCAGTGCAATGCATGCATCACAAGGCATTTGATTATGTGGTAAAAAGTGAAACCGCTTTTTTACGATTAGAAAAAATAATTTCTACGATTTTTAAGTATCAAAAATTAGAAAAAGAACTTCAATGGTACATGGATAGAATGTAGATTTTTCTCTTCTATTATAGTACAGCTACGCTTTAGCTTTCAATTTTAAAAATATTTAAAATTGAAAGCTAAAG
>NZ_QKNZ01000163.1:0-2263 GCF_014156605.1 Flavobacterium sp. SOK18b | reverse complement strand
TAAAAGGAGAATTAGAATTAGAGGATAATGTAAATAAATCAGTTTTTAATGAACATGTAGAGGAAATTGTATAGTTTTTTGAAGTAACTGGGTATAATGTAGTTTTGATTGAAGAAGTAGATAGAATTGATAGTAATGATATATTTACAAAAATGAGAGAAATTAATATACTATTGAATAATTCAAAACTCATAGAAAGAGAAATCAATTTTGTTTATGCCGTTGGGGATGATTTATTTGATGATAAAAAGGAAAGAGTAAAATTCTTTGAATACATAATTCCTGTTATTCCTTTTATTAATTCATCAAACGCTGATGAACAGTTAAGAACATTAATTAAGGAATCTGGATTAGAGGAAAGTATATTTACCAAAGAATTTATATCCGATGTAACTACTTTTATTGATGATATTGACATGCGTTTACTTACAAATATATTCCACGAATTTGTAATCTATAGAAAAACGTTAAAGCCTGAATTCATTACGAAAAATGATGAGTTATTTGCGATGATAACTTATAAAAATATTGACCCCAAAGACTTTACGATGCTCAACAAAAAAGAAGGGAAGTTATATGAGTTAATCAAAAATAAGAGAAGTTACATAAAGAAATTCATCAATAAAATAGATGCTGAAATTGAACTTAAGAAATCTCAAATAGAAGATATTGAAAATCACTCACCAAGAGATATTACGGAATTAAGGGCAGTATATATAAATGAAGTTTTATCAAAACTTCCTGCAAGAACTGCATTATATAATATTAAAATTGATGAATTATTAGAAGATAATGGTTTTGAAAACCTATTAACTGAAAATATCTTTTATACTAATTACAATCATTATAATGGAACTTTATATTCAGAATCAGGTAATACAAAATTAAAATATATTTTTTCAGAAATTGAAAAAAATGTCAATCCAAATTACACTTATCAGCAAAGAGTTAAACTAATCGAATCAAAGCACAACAATAGAGTTGATTTGTTGAAGAGGGAAATTGATAAATTGAAAACAAAGAAATCAGAAATCGAAAATTGGGATTTAAAAAAAATATTCCATGAAGTTGATATTAACGAATACCTAAACGGTTTTTCGAATAATGGTTTATTGAGGAATTTTATTTTGAATGGTTATATCAATGAAAACTACAACGACTATATCTCTTTATTTCACGAAGTATCAATAACAAAAGATGATTTGTATTTCAGAAGAAATGTTATGAGTGGAAACTCTACAGAATTCAGTTTTAAATTATATAAAATTGAAAATTTAGTTGAGAAAATCGATGGGAAGTATTTTGACAGAGAAACAATATTAAACTTTGATTTATTAGATTATTTAGGAAACAACTACAATACATATTCCAACAAATATGATTCAATAATTCGATTGTTAAGTAACGAAAAAGAAAAGTCAATACAGTTTGTAGATGAATACATTAAAAATGAAGATAGACCAATTGAAATTTTCATTGAAAAATTGGTAGAGAATTGGACAGATTTTTGGGACTTTATTTATTCGCAAAGTAAGTATAGTGAGGATAGGGTAACTAAATACCTAGATCTTATCATTAGGTTTTCAAAAAATGAAACAATTTTGAAAAGTCAAAACAAAGACTCATTAAGAACTGAAATTGGAGAAAGATCAAACTTTCTTTCATTAATTAAAAATTCAAGTGAAACCGATTATTATGATAAAATAACCCAACTCCTAAAGGAACTAGATGTTGAATTTGAAAAATTAGATAATCCAAGTGAAGTAACAGAAGAATTGTTTGAGTATGTGTATAAGAATAACCTTTACTCAATAAACAAAGATAATCTTTTACAAATGTTCTTATTATTTGGAAAGGAAAGTAAAAAAGAAGATTTCATTCGTTCTAATTATTCTACAATACTAAAATCAGACTGTGAACCATTAATTTCATACGTTGGTTTAAATATTGCTATTTATATTGAAAATGTATATTTGAAGATAGAAGAAAATAAAATTGAAGAAGAGGAGAATTTAATTAAACTCTTAAATCATAGCATAGAATTAAGTAAAAATTTAAAAATCAAAATAATAAAAAAAACTGAAACTAAAATTTCTGATTTAAAGAAAATCAGCGATATAGAAATCAAATCACAACTATTATTAAATAACAAAGTAATTCCAAAATGGTATAACTTATTAGATTATTACACTTCATCTGAAGACACAATAAACGAAAATCTAATTCAGTTTTTAGAGTTTGAAAATGTTAATACAGAATTATC
>NZ_QKNZ01000162.1:0-3942 GCF_014156605.1 Flavobacterium sp. SOK18b | reverse complement strand
ATTGTAAATACTTTCTTTATTTGTAATAAAACAACTTTACTTACAAATAATTTTAATATTTTGGACTTTTTTAAAAGCTGAAACACTTTTGATAAAAAAATCTAAAAATACAAACCAGCATATGATTCTAGGAAAATACCAAATAAGTCATAAAAAAGAAGAGAAAGGGTATTCTATAACGGCAGTTGTTCAAGACGAATTTGAAAATAGTTATTTTGCAAAATGGATCAAAGGTATTGAGCAAAACTCTCAAGCAAGCAAAATTTTGTTCGATAAGCTAAGAAACTTAAAAAAAGCTACTCACAAAAACTTAGCAAAAATCATTGAATACGATTGGGATGAAAACGAACAGGCCTATTGTATAATTTTTCAATTCATTCAAGCAAGAACGTTAGAGAATGAATTGAATTCACTTAAACCAACGGTTTTTTTAAAGGGAATTGAAAATAGTGTAGCATGTTTAAAAGAACTTAATCAAACCAATAGAATAACTCATGGTGATATTAATCCTGCCAATATTTTAATTGATGAAAATGAAGATTTCTTTCTAATTGATTTTGGTATTGCAGATATTGCTACTACTTTAAGTCAAGAAAAAGAATTAGAAATTTTTGCAAGAGATTTTGCTGCTCCAGAAAAATGGAATAGAAAAGTCAGTAAAGGATTTCCGCACCAATCAGATATTTATTCTATTGGTAAAATCATCGAATGGTATTTTGAAAAAAGAAAACTTCCAGAGTTTTCAACTATTAAAGAACTTATTGATCGATGCTGTGAAATTGCACCAGACCAACGAATAAACTATTCTAACTTAAAAGAAGATATTAGTGCAATATTGTTTAGTAGTCCATTTGAAAAAACCAATAGTATTGATGTTACAGGCGAATTTACTAATGAAATAATAAAAGAGCTGAATGGTGTAGGTGATGGAAAAGAGTTGCCGAAAATAAACGTTTTGCCAAAAGCTCAAAACAGTACTAAAGAAAACTATTTACTTGATATTTATACCAAAAACTATTACTTGCATTGTCTTTGGTTAGTATCTGAAAAACAGTTGGTTATTAGGAATAGTTCCAAAAAGGAAAACATAGACGATAGAAAAAAAACCGATGAGAAGTATGCACAAAAAATCGGAGTACCAGTTAAGTTTGATAGCCGTACTTATACAACCTTCAATTTAACATCAACAATAAAAAAAATACTTAAAGAAAAAGATAAAGAACGTAGCTATAGCAAAGGAAAACATGAAACTAACAAAGAATTAAAGTTTTATAAAGATTTAATTTCAAAAGAACTCGAAGTAATCGAAAAGAACTCACTTCGTTTGGTGTACAATAATTTTGAGAAGAAAAGTGAAGATGAAGTTTGGTTTAAAGTAGAGGATAATGAGAAATATAGCAAACAAGGATTAATCTTTGATCATATAGATCAATCGTTGCCACCACATCCAGAAGAATTTGAATATATTTTAAGTGAAACTGCGGATAAAAAACAAATAAAAAAGCCCCTAAAATTTTCAGGTATAGCTTATAATTTTGATACTAAACTAAGAATCATAAAATTTAAAGATTGTGAAAATTTATCTTTTGAAACACTTCCTTCAAAAGGTTATTTATTTCAAAATATTAGCAAACAAGAAGAAGAAAAAAAGCGCCAACTTGAAGCTATCAAAAAAGTGGAATTCAATGATGTTCAAAACAGAGATTTAATTCACTATTTATTTAATCCGAGAGATTTACAAAGTAAGTTTTTAGATATTCATACTCTTGAAGATATTTATCAAACAGATGATAAAGGCAATCCATTTGTATATAGCGATAACCAACAAAAAGCGGTTATTAATGCTTTAAATAGAGAACCGTTAACCATCATTCAAGGGCCACCAGGAACAGGAAAAACTACTGTAATTACAGAAATAGTATTTCAAATTTTAAACAAACAACCTAATGCAAAGATTTTAATTACGTCTCAAACTAATGATGCGGTAGATAATGTATTGGATAATCTTTTAGAAAAAGACATACCACTTGTTAGATTAAGTGGCGTAAGACAACCTAAACCAAGTTTAGCAAAACATACATTAGAGAGAAAAATTGAAGGTTGGAAAGAAAAAATCAGAAAAACTGCCAAAGAAAATTGGAGACCAGTTAGAGAAAGTTTTTTGACTGAGGTTAGAAAATCCAATGCAAATCTAGATTTGATAATTGAAATTATATCAAACAATAAAAGTTGGGAATATAAAGTAAATGAATTAAAAAAAGCGATAACAAACAAGAATGAAATCAGCTATCTAAAAAAATATTTAAATTCAGAATGTGAACTAATTAAGGAGTTATCAAATAAAACGAATATTAATTTTGAAGAATATTTCATTAAGCAAAATCTATACAAAGATTGGCTAGCTACAATAAGCTCTTTAGATGAAAAGAGTCATCTAAATCAAAAGTTAATTGACAGCATTCGAGTAATTGGAGCAACTACTAATCATATTGCTTCAAAAAAATATGCAAAATTTAATTTCGAATTTGACTATGTAATTATGGATGAAAGCGGTAAAGCAACCACAGCCGAATCATTAATTCCATTAGTTTTAGCAAACAAAGCTATTTTAGTTGGTGATCACAGACAATTAAGACCAATGCTAACAGGCACAAGAGAAGTAGAAAAATGGCTAAGGGAAACATTTAAAAAAGATGATGAGTTTGATAGCTTTGATGACTATTTCAACAGACCAAGTTTGTTTGAACAAATTATTACAAACATAGATGACGATTTTAAAAGCCAATTAGAAGTATGTCGAAGAAGCTCACACGATCAAGTTATATTAACTTCTAAATGTTTTTATGAACCATATGGTGACGAGCCAATTTTACCAGCCAAAAGACCAATTGAAAAAGAGCATAATTTTGACTTAAAAGTAAACAGTTCCATCATTTTTATCGATACAGGTAATGATTACAAAAGCGAAACTAATGGTACTGGTTCATCTAAAAATAAAGAAAGCGCAAAATTAATTCCAGAAATTTTAAAACGCTTAGACCATCATCCACTGGTTAAAAAATACTCAGTCGGAATTATTACAGGATATTCAGCTCAAGTAAATGAAATAAAAAGTGTGCTTTCTAAAAATTTTGATTACAGAAAATGTAAAAATCTTAAATCAGAAAATGTAACACTATCAGTAGTCGATAAATTTCAAGGTTTAGAAAAAGATATTATAATTTTTGATTTAGTGAGAAGTCGCCAAAACACATTAGGTTTTCTGGCAAATGCTAATCGTATTAATGTGGCACTTTCTCGGCAAAAAAAACTGTTGATAATTATTGGGAATTACAATTGGTTATTGTCTGCGGAATCACCTCATCTCAAAGGAGAAATACCTGCATTAAAAAGGTATTTAAAAGAAATTAAAAAAGAATGGATAGTTACTAATATTGAACAAATTTTCTAATGGATATAAAAGAAATATATAAAAAACTTGAAGACCAATGTCCAAGTAATTACCGTATTAATGAAATCATTCCGATTGCATATCCCTATAGAAAAGTAGTGATCAATGCAATGGTCAATAAATCACCTGAAGAATCAATTCAACAGGTGTATGCAATTTTTATTAAAGCAATAAAATCCGGAATAAATACGGAGAGTGAACTAATACATTTTTTAGGATTAGACAAAGACGATTTTATTTTAAGAGAACTTTATTTTCTTCGAGAGAGAGGATACTTAGATTTTATATCGAATAAATGGATGATTACTAAATCAGGTGAAGAATTTAGTAAAGACAATAGTATTCTTAAAATTTTATCAGAAGAGGAGTTTGAATTTTATATAGAGGCTTATTCAGATGAAGTTTTACAAAATGATTTTTCTTTTTTTAAGGATTATAATGTTCAAAATAAAATACAACCCAAAATTAAATTTAAAAATAAAAGCCCAGAA
>NZ_QKNZ01000161.1:0-732 GCF_014156605.1 Flavobacterium sp. SOK18b | reverse complement strand
TTGGACAACCATTAGCATCCGTAATTACAAAAGTATAAAGGTCCGCATTGGCATTACTTACACTTGTGGTAAATGTTAACGAGGCACTTGCTGCACTCGGGGTACTTGGCGTACCAGTTCCTTTTTGAACCGTATAGGTAAAAGGTGCTTTTCCGCCTGATATTGTTGTAGTAATAACAGCGTCTGGAGATCCAGAACAATCTAAGGTTTTCGTTACAGCTGCATTGGCTGTTAATTGCGCTGCCACTGTTACTGCTGTTCCTGTAGATATACAACCGTTTTTGTCTTTCACATAAACTGTGTACGTTCCTGGCGCTACATTAAACGTATTAGCTGTTTGGAAAGCTCCCGTTGTGCCTGCTATTCCATACGTATAAGGAGATAAAGGTCCTGAAACAGGATTTACTGTAATAGTAAATCCGCTTCCTGTCGCTAAACATTGATTTGGTACGGTTACTACTGGAGCTGCTGGTGCAGGATCTCCTGCAATGGTTACTGGAGTACTTGTTGTACATCCGTTAGCGTCACGTACAAAAACAACCCAATTTAAAACGGTTCCATTGTTAGTATCTACCGTTACTACATTGCTACTAGCAAAAGTAGTTGGTACCGTTACAGGGGTTGCTGGTACTGCTGCATAGCCGTAAGCCGTTGTTCCTCCTGATGCCGACACCGTTATTTGAGCATTATCGTTGTTGCAATTAAAGTTGGTTTGACTCGTAATAGACATTG
>NZ_QKNZ01000160.1:0-792 GCF_014156605.1 Flavobacterium sp. SOK18b | reverse complement strand
ATTATAGTCTCAATATCCAAAATTAACCCCGATAATTTCCTAGTTTCTCTCTTCTCTTTCTCCAATTCTTCGATTTGTGATTTTGAAAACCATAATTCAATCATTCCTTTTTGAACATTAATTAAATAATAAGGAATTAAGACACTTAAATATATTGATATTGTAAAGAGTTCGCCATTCTCAATTATATTTAAATTAAAGGTAAAACATCTATCTTCCCAATCAAATAAAGATAAATCTTTACAATTTTTCAATGTTATATCTTTTCCAAAACTATCAATTATACTTGTTCTGAAAATTTGGCTATTTTCAGAATCAAAGTCAACAATTATCTCCTTTAATCTTTTATATTCCTCTGTCACAAAATATTCATCTTTTTGAGTATAAGCACATATATTCTGAGGATAGAAAAGATATACTAAATTGGTTAAAATTTTATCGATCATATTATAGTTAATTGCAATTTCCTGCTGTCCATGGGTTCGTCTTATATTCAGTTGCCACAATATTTTCAGTTGCATTAAAATTTACTCTTCCTCCAGGAATATACAACGGATATTATGTTTTAGCCTTTCTTGAAAATATATCATTAGCGTTAAGTCTGATGTTCTACTACTTCCATATTTATCAATAACATCTTGCATTGACTTTTGCAGAGCTCTCCCAGCTGACGCGAGCGTCCAGCTCGTGAACACAAACTAAATCATAATATACCTCTCAAAAAAAACGACTTACTATCACAAACTGCTATCATAATGGATAGTCCTTGTTGGCAATCATCACGAGCGGGAC
>NZ_QKNZ01000015.1:0-37742 GCF_014156605.1 Flavobacterium sp. SOK18b | reverse complement strand
ATTATAATGCTTGAAGTATTGTTCTAGAGTGTCAATTTTGTAGTAACTCATAGTGTAATTTTTTATAAAAGTATTAAATCTGTGCCTATTGAGAAAATTATTTAAATCATAAATACCTACAAAAAAAAGTAAAATATATAATTTTTCACTTAATTTTTTATTAATATGTAGTTATTCGCTTATTTAAAGTAAATAGACAGCATACAAAAGGCGTGAAAGAGCGATCTTTCACGCCTTATTGAAAACAAAAATATATAAAAACAATTAAAATTTTGTCGTCAAAATCTTGTTCCAATGATGATAGAATTATTTGTTCTTCAGTAAAAATAAAATGTAAGTTAAATTAGTATTACAAATTCTACAAACAAATATAAATACTCGCTCTTTTTTTTGGAAAAATAAATGGGATTAACTCACTTAACTTTGAATAAATCAAAGCTAAGTGAATTTAAAAGCATCCATATCTGTAGATCATTGTAACACTTTTTAACTAACTCAAGATATTATGAAATCAAATGATATAGTGCCAATCCCGCCACATCCTCATATGTGGTAGATTGTATTGATGTTATCCTATTTTTTTCATCGCTGTCATAGAAGCGCGAAGCCATTCCCCTACTTCTTCAATAGGATGTTGCCTAATGGTTTTGTTAACTGCAATCAAAACGCTATTATCCACACCATTTGAGTTCGAAAATGGTTTTCCAATTACATTTGTTTTTACGGTTTTCATAAAATCAACTAACAAAGGTTTGCATGCATGATCGAATAAATAGCAACCATACTCCGCAGTATCCGAAATAATGCGATTCATCTCGTATAATTTTTTGCGAGCAACAGTGTTGGCAATCAAAGGCAATTCATGTAAAGATTCATAATACGCTGATTCTTCAATGATTCCAGATTGAGTCATGGTTTCAAAAGCCAATTCAACTCCCGCTTTTACCATGGCAATTAATAAAGTACCGTGATCAAAATACTCTTGCTCAGAAATATGAGCTGAAGTTGGAGCTGTTTTTTCAAAATTAGTTTGAGCTGTTGCAGCTCTCCATGTCAATAAATTGATATCATCGTTTGCCCAATCAATCATCATATTTTTTGAAAACTCCCCCGAAATAATATCATCCATGTGTTTTTGAAACAACGGACGCATAATTTCTTTTAAATCATCTGCCAATCGAAAAGCTTCAATTTTAGATGGGTTCGAAAGGCGATCCATCATGTTCGTAATTCCACCGTGTTTTAGAGCTTCGGTAATGGTTTCCCAACCGAATTGGATAAGTTTAGATGCATACGCGGGCTCAATCCCTTCCTCAACCATTTTATCAAAACATAAAATTGAACCAGTTTGTAACATGCCACACAAAATGGTTTGTTCGCCCATTAAATCTGATTTTACTTCGGCTACAAAGGAAGAGTTTAGCACACCTGCCTTATTACCACCGGTAGCCACTGCATAGGCTTTTGCTTGTGCAAAACCTACATTATTTGGATCGTTTTCAGGATGAACTGCAATTAAAGTAGGTACACCAAAACCACGCTTGTACTCTTCACGCACCTCTGATCCTGGACATTTTGGAGCACACATGATAACAGTGATATCCTCGCGAATTTGCATGCCTTCCTCTACAATATTAAAACCATGTGAATACGCCAAAGTCGCTCCTTTTTTCATCAAAGGCATAATTGCCGTAACTACAGCTGTATGTTGTTTATCTGGTGTAAGATTACAAACTAAATCAGCAGTTGGAATTAATTCTTCGTACGTTCCAACAGTGAATCCGTGATCGAATGCGTTGTTAAAAGATACTCTTTTCTCTGTAATTGCATCAGCTCGTAGTGCATAAGAAATGTTTAAACCTGAATCTCTCATATTCAAGCCTTGGTTTAAACCTTGGGCTCCACAACCCACAATTACAACCTTTTTACCAGCCAATGCACTAATGCCTTCTGAAAATTCAGATTGGTCCATGAATTCGCAAACGCCTAATTGTTCTAATTGTAATCGAAGTGGTAATGAGTTGAAATAATTTGCCATTTTGTATTTTTTAAGGAAGGTATTATTTAGTTTTTAGTTCGTTTTTTTTAGTTTATTGCTACAGTTGCTCCAGCATCGCAGAAATTTGCATTTTTTCTTTTGATACCGAAATTCGGCCAGATCGAACGAATTGCATGATTCCAAAAGGTCTTAATTTCTCGTATAATTCTTGAATTTCTGCACGTCGTCCTGATTTTGAGATCACAAAGAAATCTCTTGCCACAGTAACAATTTCAGAGTGACTTTCTTTGATGATGTTTTGAATTTTTTTTTCGTCAAATAACAAACTTGATTCTATTTTAAAAAGTGCATTTTCAAGAAAAATCGTTTCTTCGTCTACATGGTAGAACGCCTTAATCACTTCGATTTGTTTTTCGATTTGTCCCACAATATTTTGAACCCATTTTTCTGTGGTATTCACCACAATTATAAATCGAGAAACGTTTTCAATTTCTGATTCGGATACGTTCAAACTTAAAATATTGATGTGGCGTTTTAAGAATATACCTGATATTCTATTCAATAAACCCACGTTGTTCTCTGAATATACTGAGATGGTAAATGTTTTATTTTCCATTTTTTTATGTTTAAAGTTTTATGTTTAAGGTATAAAAGTTGAATAGAATTCTTTTGAGGTTCCAAAACTTTATACCTTAAACTTTAAACTGTTTTTATGACAAACGAATGTCCGATACCGATGCTCCTGTTGGGATCATTGGGAATACATTATTTTCTTTTTCGACCATCACTTCTAGGAAATACGAATCCTTTGAAGCTAACATTTCTGCAACTGCGCTATCTAAATCTTCTCTTTTAGTTACTTTTTTCGCTTTGATGTAATAGCCTTCCGCAATAGCAATAAAATTAGGATTGATCATTTCGGTAGAAGCGTATCTTTTTTCAAAAAACAATTGTTGCCACTGACGTACCATTCCTAAAAACTCATTGTTCAAAACCACAATTTTAACTGGAACTTTGGTCTGGAAAATAGTTCCTAATTCTTGAATGGTCATTTGAAAACCACCATCACCAATAATAGCTACTACTTCACGATTTGGCATTCCCATTTTGGCTCCAATTGCTGCGGGCAATGCAAATCCCATAGTTCCTAAACCACCTGATGTGACATTACTTTTGGTAGTATTGAATTTCCCGTAACGGCAAGCAAACATTTGGTGTTGCCCTACATCTGAAACTAAAATTGCGTCTCCTTTAGAGTGTTTGTTGATCATTTCGATAGTTTCACCCATTGAAATCCCTTCTTTTTTGGGTTGCAACTCCTCATTTATGACAGCTTCTAATTCAATTTCATATTTAGCTTTAAATTCATTGTGCCAAGAATCATGGGTGTTGTTTTGAATAAGGGGTAGTAAAGCCGTTAAAGATTCTTTCAAATCGGCTACAACGGCTACATCTGTTTTTACGTTTTTATCCACTTCAGCAGGATCAATTTCAAAATGAATTATTTTGGCTTGCTTGGCATACGTTGCAAGGTTTCCAGTTACGCGGTCATCAAAACGCATTCCGAGAGCAATCAACACATCGCATTCATTTGTGAGTACATTGGGTCCGTAATTGCCATGCATTCCTACCATACCTACATTGAGTGGATGTGCGGTAGGCAATGCTGATAATCCTAAAATAGTCCATGCTGCTGGAATACCTGATTTTTCTACCAAAGCTTTTAATTCGGCTTCGGCTTGGCTCAAAATAACACCTTGACCCCAAATAATAAAAGGTTTTTTAGCGTTATTAATTAAAGCTGCAGCTTCTTGTACCTTATTAATATTAAGGATTGGTTTGGGATGATAACTTCGAATACTTGTACATTTTTTGTAACTGAATTCCATTTCATCAAACTGCGCATTTTTGGTAATGTCAATTAAAACCGGACCAGGACGACCCGATTTGGCGATGTAAAATGCTTTCGCAATAATTTCTGGGATTTCAGAAGCCTCTGTAATTTGGTAATTCCATTTGGTAACCGGAGTCGAAATTCCGATGATATCGGTTTCTTGAAAAGCATCAGAACCCAATAAATGTTTACCAACTTGACCTGTGATGCAAACCATTGGTGTCGAATCGATTTGCGCATCAGCAATTCCAGTAACTAAATTGGTAGCTCCAGGGCCAGAAGTTGCAATGGCAACGCCTACTTTGCCAGTTGCTCGTGCATATCCTTGTGCAGCATGTGTAGCTCCTTGCTCGTGACGCACCAATACGTGATGTAATTCGTCTTTAAACTTGTATAATTCATCGTAAACCGGCATGATTGCTCCGCCAGGATAGCCGTAAATTACATCTACGCCCTCCTCTAGTAAGCATTTTATAACGGCTTCTGCGCCTGACATTTTATTATTTTCCATTTTCTATTTTTATTTAGCCAGTGCCTCTTGCCAATTTCCCTAGCAACGGCAATTTCAATATCAATTTCAAAATTTGTGGTAATAACAATTAATTTTTTACAATATTCATCTTGCCTTTTGAAATTGCTATTTGTTATTATTTATCAGTTACGCAACCTGTTGAGGCGCTTGAAACCGACCGAATATATTTTAGTAAAACACCTTTTTTTATTGGCGTTTCTGGTTGTTTCCATTGTGATTTTCGCCTTTCAAATTCCTCATCCGAAATTTTAAGATTGATAGAGTTTTTAACGGCATCAATCGTTATAATGTCACCATTTTGAACTAATGCAATACCACCACCATCATAAGCTTCGGGAGTAATATGTCCAACCACAAAACCATGCGAACCACCAGAAAATCTGCCATCTGTAATCAAAGCAACACTTTTTCCTAAACCAGCACCCATGATGGCTGACGTAGGTTTTAGCATCTCTGGCATTCCTGGCCCACCTTTAGGTCCGCAGTATCTAATGACGACTACATTTCCCGGTTTAACTTCTCCGTTTCTTACCCCTTTTATAACATCATGCTCGTTTTCATAGACAATTGCATCTCCTTCAAAATATTCGCCTTCGTTACCACTTATTTTGGCCACACAGCCTTCAGAAGCCAAATTGCCGTATAAAATTTGAATATTTCCAGTACTTTTTAATGCTTTTTGAATTTCATGAATTACATCTTGACCATCATTTAAGTCAAGTACAGAGGCTAAGTTTTCGGCTAAAGTTTTACCCGTAACCGTCAAACAATGTCCGTGTAATAGACCTTCTTTTAATAAATATTTCATGACAGCAGGAACTCCGCCCACAGCATGAAGATCCTCCATTAGGTATTTTCCACTTGGTTTTAAGTCGGCTAGCAAAGGCGTTTTGTCACTAATTCTTTGAAAATCATCCAAAGTAATTTCAATATCAACCGAGTGAGCCATCGCTATCAAGTGCATGACAGCATTGGTTGATCCTCCTAAAACTGCTACCATCGTAATGGCATTTTCAAAGGCTTCGCGTGTCATGATATCTTTAGGTTTGATATCTTTTTCCAATAATATTTTGATGGCTTTTCCGGCATGAAGGCATTCTTGCTTTTTTTCTGGGCTTAAAGCTGGATTCGAAGAACTGTAGGGTAAACTCATCCCCAAAGCTTCGATGGCTGATGACATGGTGTTTGCTGTATACATTCCACCACACGCACCTGCTCCAGGACAAGAGTTTTGAATCACACCTTTGAAATCTTCGGGTGAAATCGTATTGTTAAACTTTTTTCCAAGGGCTTCAAAAGCCGATACAATATTTAGCGATTCTCCTTTCCATTTTCCAGAATGGATGCTACCACCATAGACCATGATCGAAGGGCGATTGAGTCGACCCATTGCCATAACAGAACCAGGCATATTTTTATCACAACCAGGAATAGCAATTAGTCCGTCATACCATTGTGCTCCCACAACTGTTTCAATAGAGTCAGCAATTACATCTCGAGATACCAATGAAAATCTCATTCCATCCGTACCGTTTGACATTCCGTCACTTACTCCGATTGTATTAAAAATCAATCCCACTAAATCTTCTTGCCAAACCCCTGTTTTAATGTCTTTAGCTAAATCATTTAAATGCATGTTACAAGGATTTCCTTCGTAACCCATGCTTACAATGCCTACTTGAGCTTTATTCAAATCAGCTTCGGTTAAACCAATTCCGTACAACATGGCTTGCGCTGCAGGTTGTGTTTCGTCTTGAGTAATCGTTTTGCTGTATTTATTTAATTCCATTTTTTTATGTTATAATTGAAATATTGTATTGATAATTAAACAATTGTAGACTGTCCGATGTATACATTATCACTTTTAAAATAAAGATCGTCTTTGCTTAAAATATAGTTGGCTATAAAATCGCCCACTTCATTAGTTCCAAATTTTGAATACGGATTCAAATCAGCGGTTACGACATTTAGTTCAATTGCTTTTTGCACAGCTTCGTATACTTTTAAGGATTCAGCATGTAGACCAAAATGTTCTAATAACATTGCTGCAGAAAGTATAGAAGCAATAGGATTTGCGATGTTTTTATTTTTTCCTTCTGGAAAAGAACCATGAATAGGTTCAAAAAGCGCCGATGAATTGCCTAAAGACGCCGATGGTAACAATCCAATTGTACCCGTAATAACACTAGCTTCGTCTGATAAAATATCTCCAAATAAATTTTCAGTAAGAATCACATCAAATTGTTTTGGATTGATGATAATTTGCATCGCTGCGGCATCAGCCAATAAAAATTCCAAAGCAACATCTGGGTAGCCTTCAGATAGTTCAGTGACAACCTTACGCCACAAACGTGAGGTTTCTAAAATATTTGCTTTATCAACTAAGGTTAATTTTTTGTTTCTTTTTTGAGCAGTTCGAAAAGCTAAATGACTGATACGGATAATTTCTTCTTCGGAATACTCGCAAAGGTCTGAAGCAAAAGTGCCTGTTTCGTTGCTTTTTTTCTCACTGAAATACGATCCTCCTGATATTTCTCTAAAGATGATGAAATCAGTATTTTCAATTATCTTTCTTTTTAATGGAGACAAATCAAGTAAGTCGGCATAAGGCTTTACAGGTCTAATGTTTGCATATAAACCGAGGGCTTGACGCAGATTTAATAAACCTTGAATAGGACGTAATTTAGTACTTGAAACAGTATCGTCTACGGCGCCAAATAGCACGGCATCCGTATTTAAACAAAGATTTAAAGTTTGTTCCGGTAATGGATTTCCTGTCTTTTCTATTGCAATCGACCCAATTAAGGCATCCTCAAAAACAAATTCATGATCGAAAACGACACCAATAGCATACAAAACTTTCTTGGCTTGTAAAATTACTTCTGGTCCTATTCCATCTCCTGCAAGTGCTGCTATTTTTAAATTCATAATATTTGATTTTAGTTTAGGGGCTTTGTTTAATTTAAAACCAACTCCTTATTGATTTTACAAGCTTCAATTATTTGATGAATGTCTTGATCTACTACTTCTTTTTTAATATCAGCAAATTTTAAGAATTCAATATAAACCACATCAAGTTGCATTTTAGTCAATTCATAACCTACTTTTTTTGCTCTGTAAGCCAATGCTGCTCTACCACTTCGGGCGGTCAATACAATCGAAGATTCATTTACACCCACTTCAAGCGGATCCATGATTTCATAAGTAGCTCTATTTTTTATAACTCCATCTTGATGAATTCCGGAACTATGTGCAAAGGCATTTGCCCCAACAATTGCTTTGTTGGGCTGTACAATCATTCCCATACTTTCACTAACCAATCGACTCATTTCGTTCAATTGTCGAGTATTAATATTGGTATCTAAATTTAAATACGGATGCTGTTTGAAAATCATTACCACTTCTTCAAGTGCCGTATTTCCTGCTCGCTCTCCTATCCCGTTTATTGTACATTCTATTTGTCTAGCGCCATTTATAGCACCTGCGATTGAATTAGCGGTTGCCATTCCTAGATCATTATGACAATGACACGATAAAACCACGTTTTCAATACCTTTTACATTTTCTTTGAGATATTTAATCTTTGCACCATATTCTTCTGGCAAACAATACCCAGTTGTATCTGGAATATTTAATACGGTAGCTCCTGATTTAATAACTTCTTCGCAGACTCGTGCTAAGAATTCATTATCTGTCCTTCCTGCATCTTCAGCGTAAAACTCTACATCTTCTACGTAGGATTTGGCGTGAGCTACGGCCGCTTTGGCACGTAAAATAATATCTTCTTTTGTAGTATTTAATTTATGGAAAATATGCGAATCAGAAGTTCCGATGCCCGTATGAATTCTAGATCTTTTGGCATATTGAAGCGCTTGTGCGGCTACATCAATATCATTTTTTACAGCGCGAGTTAATCCGCAAACTACTGCATTTTTAACAACCTTACTTATTTCTGAAACAGATAAAAAATCACCTGGACTAGAAACAGGGAAACCAGCTTCAATAATGTCTACACCCATTTCATCCAATCGATTTGCAATCACTAATTTTTGGTTGGTGTCTAACTTACATCCTGGGACTTGCTCTCCATCACGTAAGGTGGTATCAAAAATTTGAACTTTCTCTCTATTCATTTTAATTTATTTAATGTAATTTGCACAACTTGTAACAAAAATATCTTTCATTAGTTGGATAGAAAACACAATTTCCTGAAATATACTGCTCATAAGGGGTATTTAAACTTTATAAAATACTGATTAACAAAACATTAAGTTATACTATTCTACAATGGCTAACCATCAAAAAGATTTTTTATTTGTATTAATAAAGTCCCTTTCTAAATCTGAGAAAAGACAATTTAAAATTTTTGCAAGTAGATTAGAGACCAGTTCTAATACAAAATTTATTGAACTTTTTAACATACTTGATAAATCAGATGCATATGATGAAAAGCTAATTTTGAAAAGTGGCAGTATCAAAAAAGTGCAATTGTCTAACCTCAAATCGTATTTGTACAAGCAAATTTTGGTGAGTATCCGATTGAACATTCCGAGTCAAAACATGCGTTATCAACTTAGAGAACAAATTGATTTTGCTGCAATTCTATACAATAAAGGCTTGTATAAGCAAAGTTTAAAACTCTTGGATAAAACCAAAATTCTGGCCTTAGAAAATGATGAAAAACTAATGGCCTATGAAATTGTAGAATTTGAGAAACTCATTGAATCCCAATACATAACCCGCAGTATTCAAGGTCGTGCAGATGAATTGGTAGTACAAGCTAAAGAGTTGAACTACCGCAATACTATTTCTAGTAAATTATCAAACTTATCACTACAGCTATATGGTATCATGCTCAAAACCGGTTATGTAAAAACCGATGCAGAGTTTACTTATATTGATGACTATTTTAAAAAACATATCTCCAAATTCGACGAAAAAAAGTTTGGTTTTAGAGAAAAATACTGGTTTTATAATGCTAATTTGTGGCGAAGTTTTTTAGTGCAGGATTTTTTATCATGCTATAAATATGCATTAAAATGGGTTACCCTTTTTTATGATAATCCTAATATGATTTACTTGAATCCTGTTTTTTTCTTAAAAGGGAATCATTACTTACTGGAGTCATTGTACATGTTGAAGTACAAAACCAAGTTCAAAAAATACTTAGATTTATTAGAAGAAACCATAAAGGATTCCCGCTTTCCAGTGAATGATAATATTGCGAGTTTGTCCTTTTTATATGTTTATAACAACAAACTTAATTTACATATTTTAGAAGGTACTTTTGCAGAAAGTGAATATTTAATTCCTGAAGTATTGCATAAATTAAAAATGCATACGGATCATCTTGACGAGCATCACGAAATGTTGTTTTACTACAAATTTGCTTCTATTTATTTTGGTAACGAAAAATATGCTGAAAGTATTTTTTATTTAGAGAAAATCATCAACAATAAAAACCTTTCCATGCGTGAGGATTTAATGTGTTTTGCGCGCTTGCTGTGCTTGATTGCGCATTACGAATTAGGGAAAGATTACTACTTAGAAAATCAACTCAAAAATACTTATAAGTTTTTACTCAAAATGAACGACTTGCATGAAGTACAAAAAGAAATTATCAAATTTTTGAAAAATTTAAACTCTATTTATCCGACAGATATCAAGAAAGAGTTTATCAAAATGCGAACTCGTTTTGTCGAATTAGAACAAAATACCTATGAAAAACGTGCCTTTTTATATCTCGATATCATTTCCTGGTTAGAAAGTAAAATAGAAAATTGCAAGATTAGCATCATTATAAAGGAAAAAGCAAAACAAAACAATCGGTAAAAAACAAAAAGGAGGCTAAAGCCTCCTTTTCTATTCAATTTCTTTGCGACCACGCATTATATCTTCAAAACTGGAACATTTTACAAACTCTTGTTCACCATCAATTTGCATGGGCAAAAATATAAATTCAACTTCCGAAAGGTCTTCTTTCAAATAAAAAGCCATATCATCTAATTTGTAAAACCATTCTTTGTCAAATTGTACTTTATTTATAGTGGCATCTTTGACTAATAATTTTTCGTTAAGCGGCTTCATGAGTACGTTTTAATTTTTTTTCAAAAATAGAAACATCATTTTGTTGCTACAAATACAAATGAATTATTTTCAAAAAAAAATAGATAATTATAAATAGATTGTAATATAAAAACTAATGGTTACTTTTAATAAAAAAATTATGAACGGATTCTTTAAAACAATACTAGCGGGCTACGGAGCTAAAAAACTAGGTGGAGGTTGCTTTGGCACCATTCTAATTTTTATAATTATCTATTGGATTTTAGGTTATTTTTAGAATTAAAATACTAAAAACAACCTAAAATAACTTCCATATTAATACGCCAACAAGGCATTAAGTGCATTTTCAAACCTGCCTTTGGGTAAATATTGATCCTCTAATGCTTTTGTAAACGGAATTGGTGTGTCTAGACTTGCAACACGCTGAACTGGTGCATCAAGATATTGGAAACAATTCTCCATAATCATTGCTGATAAATCACTAGCAATTCCGCCAAACATGGAATCTTCCTGATAAATAATAGCTCTACCCGTTTTCTTTACGGAAGTAAAAATAGCGTCGGTATCTAAAGGTTGTAAAGTTCTTAAATCCAATAATTCTGCTGAAATTTCTGGATTTTTTGATAAAGTTTCTAAAGCCCAATGCACTGCCGCTCCAAAAGCGATAATAGTTACCGAATTTCCTTCTTTCAATAGAGCCGCTTTTCCTAATGGTAAAGTGTAATAATCTTTAGGAACATCTTGGTAAACGCTTCTATACAATTGCTTGTGCTCAAAGAACAATACGGGATTTGGATCGTTAATAGATTCATTCAACAATCCTTTTGCATCATACGGAAAGGCTGGATAAACCACTTTTAAACCCGGAGTTTTTGTGAACCAAGCCTCGTTAGTTTGTGAATGAAAGGGTCCTGCTTGAGTTCCACCGCCACAAGGCATTCTCACCACAACATCGGCTTTTTCTAACCATCGGTAATGTGATTTTGCTAATAAATTCACAATCGGATTGAATCCTGTCGAAACAAAATCGGCAAATTGCATTTCCACAATTGCTTTGTAACCATTAATAGATAATCCCATTCCTGCTGAAACCACTGCACTTTCACAAATAGGTGTATTAATCACACGCTCTTTTCCAAATTGCGCCACAAATCCATCTGTAATTTTGAATGCTCCACCATACTCAGCAATGTCTTGGCCCATGATAACTGAGTTCTCATGACGTTCCATTGATTGTCTTAAACTAGCAGAAATCGCATCTATAAAACGAATATTTTCTTTTTCTGATGAGGGTTTAACTTCTTCATATATAAATGGTTTGTACACATCATTTAGTTCTTCAGTTAAAGAAGCTTCTATTTCAGGTTCTGCATTGGCAAGAGCCAAACTTTCATCTATATCTTTCTTAATTTCTAATCGTAGCCCTTCATCAAACTCAGCTGTAAGAATGTTGTTGTCTGACAAAAAGTTTCTAAAGTTTTCTACAGGATCTTTTTCAGCCCACATATCCATTAATTCCTGCGGAACGTATTTTGTTCCACTCGCCTCCTCGTGCCCGCGCATTCGAAAGGTTTTAAACTCTAACAAAACAGGTCTTGGATTTTCTTTCATTGAAGCCTTTAATTCAGATAATAAATGAAATACTTCCAATATATTATTTCCGTCTACAATATGACTTTCCATTCCGTAACCAATGCCTTTATCAGCTAAATTTGCACAGCGGTATTGCTCATTTGTAGGTGTAGAAAGTCCGTATCCATTATTTTCAATTACAAATAAAACAGGTAATTCCCAAACCGAAGCAATATTCAAAGCTTCGTGAAAGTCCCCTTCACTTGTTGCTCCTTCTCCAGTAAAAACAGCAGTAACTTTACCATTTTTCTTGAGTTTATTGGCTAAAGCAATTCCATCAGCCACACCTAACTGAGGACCTAAATGCGAAATCATACCAATAATTTTGTACTGTTGGGTTCCAAAATGAAAACTACGATCGCGACCTTTTGTAAACCCATTGGCTTTACCTTGCCATTGTGAAAAAAGGCGGTACAACGGAATATCTCTTCCAGTAAATACTCCCAAATTTCTATGCATTGGCAAAATGTATTCATCTGAATCTAAAACTGCAGTAACCCCTACAGAAATTGCCTCTTGACCAATTCCTGAGAACCATTTTGAGACTTTACCTTGACGGATAAGGATTAACATTTTTTCCTCTATTAGTCGTGGTTTTAATATTCTTTTGTATAAATCTAATAATTGATGGTCAGTAAGATTTTTTCTGTCGAAGATCATGGTTGCGGTTTTATTGTATGGTTCAAAGATAAAAAAATATAACAGTTTTGTGTTATTTTGTTATATTTTTTCATGTTGTTTCTAAAATTTAAAATTCAAATATAAAATTATTCTTTACATTTGTAACTGCAAGGTTTAGATCTTGCAAAATATCAAAAAATATTTAAAAGTATGCAAAACATTCCTAGTGTTGACTTGCGTGATTTCCTGTCGGATGACCCGGCACGTAAACAAAAATTTGTAAATGAAATCGGAAGTGCATTTGAAGATATTGGCTTCGTAGCACTCAAAGGGCATTTTTTAAACGACCAGTTGGTTGATGAATTGTATGGTGAAATCAGAAATTTTTTCGCTTTACCTTTAGAAACAAAACGTGGTTATGAAATCCCTGGAATTGGTGGACAAAGAGGGTATGTTTCGTTTGGAACAGAACATGCCAAAGGCAGAAAAGAAGGAGATTTAAAAGAATTTTGGCATTTTGGACAGTATGTGTCTGAGAATTCAAAATATGCCGCAGAATATCCTGAAAATGTTGAAGTTAAAGAATTACCACGTTTTAATGTAGTAGGAAAAGAAGCCTACCAAATGTTAGAAAAAACAGGTGTGTATGTATTAAGAGCTTTGGCTTTACGATTAGGATTAGATGAATTTTATTTTGACAATTATGCCAAAGATGGAAATTCTATCCTAAGACCTATTCATTATCCTCCAATTACATCAGAGCCAGAAAATGCGATTCGCGCTGCTGCTCATGGTGACATCAATTTGATTACTTTGTTAATGGGTGCTCAAGGCAAAGGCTTACAAGTTCAAAACCACAATGGGGATTGGATCGATGCCATTGCAGAACCAGATGAGTTGGTTATTAACGTAGGTGATATGTTATCACGTCACACCAACAACAAATTAAAATCGACTATTCATCAAGTAGTGAATCCACCACGTGAATTATGGGGAACTTCACGCTATTCTGTACCGTTTTTTATGCATCCAGTGAGCGATATGCCATTAAATTGCCTAGAAAATTGTATCGATGCTGAAAACCCAAAACAATTTGAGGACATTACTGCAGGTGATTACCTTTACGAGCGTTTAGTAGATTTAGGTTTGATCAAAAAATAAATTTTAATTCAATAGTTCAAGAAAGACATCGAGTTCGCTTGATGTCTTTTTGTTTTTAAGTAGTAAGAAATTAGGAGCTGTAAAACTTAAATTTCTTAATAGTTAAATAATCAATAATTTTAAAGTTATGGACTTACAAGACCAATTAAAAAACCTATTCCCTGACCATGAACCTTTGCCAGAAGAGCAAACGGAGTCTGTAGCGCACGAATTATACATTCAAAAAGAGCCTATGATTTGTAAATTTGAAAAACGAAAAGGAAAAGCAACTACCATAATTGAAGGCTACGAAGGAACTGATGAAGATTTTAAAATCTTAGCCAAAGAAATCAAAACCAAACTGAGTGTTGGCGGTACCTTCAAAGACGATGCTATTATCATTCAAGGGGATTACCGAGATAAAATAATGGAAATATTAAAACTAAAAGGATTCAAAGTAAAACGTGTTGGAGGATGATAGTGAGCAGTTTGCAGTCTCAGCATACAGTCTCAATTTTAATATTCAGTTGAGCAACTTGAAACCTTAAACCTTAAACAAAAAAATAATGATACAATCATCAGAATTAATATTAAATCCAGACGGTAGCGTTTACCATTTGAATTTAAAACCCGAAAATATTGCGCACGATATCATCTTCGTAGGTGATCAGAATCGTGTGGAGAAAATCACTCAATTTTTCGATAGTATTGAATTTTCAACTCAAAAAAGAGAATTCAAAACCCAAACCGGAATTTTTAAAGGCAAACGCATTACTGTGATGTCTACCGGAATTGGTCCAGATAATATTGACATTGTAATCAACGAGCTTGATGCTTTGGTTAATATTGATTTAGAGACGCGTCAGCCAAAAGAAAACTTGACATCTTTGAACATCATCCGTATCGGAACTTCAGGTTCTTTGCAGGCTGATATTCCCGTGGATAGTTTTGTGCTATCAAAATTTGGCTTGGGATTAGACAACATGCTTCGCTCCTATTTAATTGACGAAGTTTCGAATCTGGAAATGGAAAATGCTTTTGTACAACATACTAATTGGGATTTGCGCAAAGGAAAACCGTATGTAATTGCTTGCTCTGAAAAACTAGAAAAAGTAATTGAAAGTGACAAAATGCACAAAGGAATCACAGCAACTGCTGGAGGTTTTTACGGACCACAAGGACGAGTTCTGCGTTTGAACATTCAAGATGAAGCACTGAATTCAAAGATGGATAATTTTATATTTGGTGACAACCAAATTACCAATTTAGAAATGGAAACCGCTGCAATTTATGGGCTTTCGGCACTTTTAGGACACAATGCATTGTCGTTAAACGCAATCATTGCCAATCGTGCATCTGGAACTTTTAGTAAAGACCCTTATAAGGCTGTAGATGAACTAATTGCCTACACGCTTGATAAATTAGCAAAACAATAATTTTACAGTAATAAGGAGCTATTTCCTGCTATCCGCTGTATCTCTTGTGTTCGCTAGCACTACCACAAGAGGATGCCGCTTCTATCAGGGCTAAAACGCTTGTTACTCAGGACTTCAAATTAATTTATCATGGACTTAATTCTAGAAACTGACCGATTATTTTTAAGAGAAATGAAAATTTCAGATGCTGAAGCTTTATTCGAAATGGATCGCAATCCTAATGTGCATCAATACCTTTGGAACAAACCCGTAAATGATATTAGCGAAGTCTACGCTACTATTGAGTCTGTTCAAAAGCAGTACATACAGAATAATATCGGACGCTTTGTAATTATTTTAAAAGAGAGTCAAGAACTTATTGGTTGGGCTGGACTCAAATTCAATACGGAAATGGTCAATAACAAAATCAATTTTTTCGACATTGGGTATCGCTTAGATGAAAAATTCTGGGGGAAAGGGTACGCCAGCGAAGCTAGTTTTGCGTGGTTAGACTATGGTTTTAATACAATAAAAATACCTTTAATGGAAGCAGCTGCACATACAGATAACATCGCCTCAAATCGAATTTTACAAAAAATTGGACTAGAAATGACCGAAACCTATTTAGAAGACGGCGTTTCTTGGAATTGGTACGAATTAGAAAATCCCAATCTATAATGAAAACTATAAAAATAGCAGGAGTTCCAGAACACTTTAATTTGCCTTGGCATTTGGCCATTGAAAATGGCGATTTTGAAAACGAAAATATAGACTTGCAATGGACTGATGTTCCTGAGGGAACTGGAAAAATGTGTCAAATGCTTCGGGATGGTGAAACTGATATTGCAGTTATCCTTACAGAAGGAATTGTAAAAGACATTACGGCTGGAAATCCGAGTAAAATAGTGCAAGTATATGTTGAAAGTCCCTTAATTTGGGGAATTCATGTTGCTGCTAATTCAAGTTTTCAAACCTTAGCAGATTTAGAAAACGCTAAAGTTGCAATTTCCCGATTGGGTTCTGGTTCGCAATTGATGGCTTACGTAAACGCAAATAATCAAAATTGGGATACAACTATTTTACAATTTGAAATTGTAAATACCATCGACGGGGCTGTTGAAGCCTTAACAAACGGAACCGCAGATTATTTTATGTGGGAACGTTTTATGACCAAACCAATAGTAGACAAAGGCATTTTCAGACGAGTTGCAGATTGCCCTACTCCTTGGCCGTGCTTTGTAATTGCAGTTCGCGACGAAATACTGCTAGAACAACCCGAAACTGTAAAGAAAGTATTAGAAATCATCAATCAAACCACTCAAGAATTCAAAGATATACCAAGCATTGACAAAACCTTGGCTCAAGCCTACTATCAAAAAATAGAAGATATTCAAGAGTGGTTGCGATTAACGCGTTGGTCTCAAAAAGGATTAGAACCTGAAATGTTAAACAAAGTTCAAAATCAACTTTTTGAACTCGGAATTATTGATAAAAAAGGTACTTTTGAGGGCATTGTAAAAACAGTATAGGAAACTGTTTTTATTGTAACTATGATACAAAAAAAGGAAATTAATTTTCAGAGAATTAAACATCGTTTTCAGGTCAAAAAACCTTGGGACGATGTTATTATTTTTGTACTGAATGTATTAATTGCTATTCCACTTTTTATCATTTTACATCAAAACTTAATTAATCCCAATTGGTTTTTGAACATTGATCGCGTAGTGATTTTTATCGTTATGGTCGTAATAATTCAGTTAATTTTAAGGTTATTACGTACCATTATCATACTTTGTATATTTGTTTACCTACTTGCTTTAATTTACGGTTCTACTATTGGTAATTATGGTTTTAATAGTGTTTATGACGATTACAATTCCATGCTTTACACCATGTCTGATAATCCGTATCCCCAAGACATTATTATTGCTAAGTTGCTTCCGTTTCCAAACAAATCAAAAATTGTCAACGCAATAGAATATCAAAATCCAAAAATTAGAAATTTTGCCTTAATGGCCACGAATAAGCATTTTAAAGGACTAAAAGGCTACTCAGATTACAGAACCATTATTCAATGTTTTGCCGTTTTTAAAGAAATTAATAGCCGTTGGAATTACGTAAGCGACCCAAAAGCGCGTGATTACATTGCAACTGCATCAGAATCTTTGCTTTATTTTTCAGGAGATTGTGACGATCATTCTATTTTAATGGCAGCAACTATCAAATCCATTGGTGGAACACCACGACTGATACACACGACAGGACACATTTATCCAGAAATTTTAATTGGAACTGAAGCCGATTTAGAAAAAGTAAATTTTTTAATCAAGAATATCCTTTTCCCTAAGGAAAGTGCCAGTCAAAAATTACATTATCACGTTGACGAACGAGGACAAATTTGGATGAACTTAGATTATACTGCTCAATATCCGGGTGGACCCTTTTTGTCAGAAGAAATTTTGGGAGCCTTGACATTAGATTAAACAAACATCTTTTTTGTAATTCTTTAAAATTAGTAAAATCAAAAGTGTAATTTCTTTCAGTAAAAAAAGCAACAACAATAGTGGAAAACACAAGAACATATTGGACTCTTTGTCTCGAATGTAAAGGACGTGGTAAAAAAAGTAAAGGGCTAAGTAAGAAAGTCCGAAATAAATATTTACTTGAACTAGAGGTTTTTAACAAAAACAATCAAGTTAAACCAGCTCCAACACCACCCAAAGGACACTTGTATGCTTGCTCACACTGCAGCGGATCTGGCTTAGTTAAAACGTTACATCCACCAAAAGCAGACAAAGAAAATTACCCACATGTTGCCATTATTGGCGGTGGTATTGGTGGAGTTGCTCTTGCTGTTGCTTGTTTACATCGTGGAATTCCTTTTACAATATTTGAACGCGATAACAACTTTGAAGCCAGATCTCAAGGCTACGGGCTTACTTTGCAACAAGCTAGCAAAGCTATTGAAGGCTTGGGAATCATTTCATTAAATGAAGGAATAGTTTCAACAAGACATGTAGTTCACACGATTGATGGAACAGTTATTGGCGAATGGGGAATTAGAAAATGGATACAATCGGATGCTAAAACTTTTCAAAAACGCACCAACATTCATATTGCACGACAATCTTTGCGCTTAGCACTTTTGGAGCAGTTAGGCGGGCATGATACAATACATTGGGGTCACCAATTAACAGATTTTAAAATATGTAAAGATGAAAGTGTCGATTTAAACTTTCAAGTGGATGGAAAAATAAAAAGCTATAAAGCAGATCTTGTCGTTGGGGCCGATGGAATTCGTAGTTCTGTACGGAGGTTACTTATTGGTGATGATAGTAGTACTTTACGCTATCTCGGTTGTATTGTAATATTAGGTATTTGCCCTTTAAAAACCCTTGAAGGTCTCGATAGTCCGCTACTTGATTCGGCTACTGTATTTCAAACTGCCAATGGCAAAGAACGAATCTATGTTATGCCTTATGATTCAGACTCGGTAATGTGGCAATTGAGTTTCCCAATGCCCGAAGAAGAAGCTAAGGCTTTGAGTGCTCAAGGAGCTCAAGCATTAAAAGAAGAAGCGTGTCGTAGAACACTGTGGCATAATCCTATTCCTCAAATTTTACTAGCAACACCAGAAGCTCAGATTTCTGGCTATCCTGTATATGACCGAGAATTACTTAAGTCGGAGATTTTGGCGAAAGCCGGACCAGTAACCTTAATTGGAGATGCAGCTCATCCTATGAGTCCATTTAAAGGTCAAGGTGCGAATCAAGCTTTACTTGATGCACTTTATTTGGCTCGCGTAATAATAAGAGGATGCAGGCCATTATCGCAATGGAGAAAAGTTGGAATAAGGGAAAGTATATTAACCGAGTTTGAATTAGAAATGTTAGAACGTAGCGCTACAAAAGTAAATGACTCTGCAGCTGCAGCGCAGTTTTTACATTCCGAAATTGTGCTTCATGAGGGTGATGAACCAAGGGGAAGATGTTTGAATAGATAAATAGATTTGTTTTTTTAGTACAGTGAGGACTTTCTATTTTTATAGTTTATTGGAATTAAAAAAAAACCAAATGAAAAATAAAAAAACTCCATTATTTCTAATGGAGTTTATCTTTTGAAATGTCAGGGACTATAATCAAACATTCTATTAAAAGATTCGCCTCTAGTTTTATTGGGATTTCTTTTTATTCAAAAGAAAAACTGCCTTTGCAAATTCTTTTCCCAAATCAATATAACCGTCACTTTTATAATGGTATTTATCTGAATATTTATAACCGTTAGTACTCCTTACAATTGCTACATTGGATTCGGTTGCTGCAAATTTTTCTTGCCCATACTGCACCAATTCTCCAAAATCCCAAACTTTTCCATCGACATCATCATCGGAATCTGATATTTTCCCAATGACTATTGGTAAATCATTGTTTCTAAAAGTCGCTCGCATAAGTTCCATCAACCTTTTCAAATTTGCATAATATTGATTGGCTACCAGTTCTGTTTTATCGGCATCACTCTCTCCTTGCATCCAAATAATACCACTTGGAATCAAAACATCTTCAACTCCATCTCCGTTTATGTCTTGTACAGCCATGGCATTGTTGACCGTTTTCAGAAAATAATCGTATTGATTGATTCCCTTTCCTGCTCTAAAATCAGGCTCCCAAGCACCAAAATAGGCAGTCCCGCTACTGTCAATCGATGATCCATTTCTAGCATATTTTTTAAGCATCATTTTTTGTTTTTTCAATATAAAAAACCTTCCATGACAAGAAAGGCTCCGTTTCTATTAGGTTAATTTAGAGTCTACAATTAAACTATTTCTGAATTGAATAATGCTTTACCAAGCAGAATTCTCTAGCGATAATTAAGCATTTTGAAAGCACTTTTTCTTATTCATGCTTCAAATGTATTGAGTATTGTAACTGATTCCCAAATTATTTAAATATTTTTCCAATAGTAGACAAATCTTTAGTTATTTAAAAATAAGCTGTAAAGTTTTAGATTGGCATTTCTTTGATATTTTGTTTGCTCATATAAAATATTCAAAATAGTACCTAAACAAAAAAAAGACCCATTCCTTTCGGTTTGGGTCTAGTTGAATGTAGTCTTACAACTTAAAAATGCTGTCTTAATTTTTTATATCCAGTCCGTTGCAGCAAAGAAACTCTTGTTTAATAGATTTAATTGACACCAACAACAGCTTTAAATTCTATATATTTTTCAAGAGTTTTAAAATTATGTCCCTTTTCTTTCATCGATTTTATAAAAGATGGCGAAACTCCCATAGCTTTAGCACCAATAACATCATCTATAGTCAAGTTGTTGAACCCTATATTTTTGTATTCCTTGATTAAATCAGAAGTTATATTTTGTGATTTCATGGCAACTAAATCGTCTATCTTAATGTTATTGAAACCCGCTTTTCCAAAATCACTGATGTATTTTGAGGTAACATTAAGCGATTTCAAAGCAAATAGATCATCTATTTTGATATTTTTGTAACCCAATTTTTCAAACTCACTGATGTAATTTGGGGTAATATTTAAAGATTTCAAAGCCATAAGGTCATTGTTAGAAAGATTAGTATACCCAATAGCTTTAAAAGAATCCACAAATGCCGCATCGATATTCATTGATTTAAATGCAATAACGTCATCCCCAGTTTCATCATCGGCATTACGATTAGTTGAATTATGAAAATCGGTAATGAATTGGCCATTAATTCCTTGAGATTTTAAAGCAATAATATTATCAGCAGAAATATTTTTATAGCCAGCCTGACGAATTTCGTCGATGAACGCTTTATCAATCCCCATTGATTTAAAAGGAATCAAGTCCTCCAAATCAAGATCAGGAATATCAGCTTGTTTAATAGAAATAATATATTCCTCATTTGCACCTAATGCAGCCAACGGAATCAACTGATCCTTATCAACGTTCTTGTATCCGTTTTTCTTAAGCATTTTTACATAAGAAATTTTCACGTTTACCATAAAAAAAGCCATGAGGTCACTTTCATCTGCAACTGCAACTCCTTCTTGAGCCATCGCGGTATTGAAATTTTTATTGGCTATAAAGTTATAGCTTCCCATTCCATTGTTACCTTCAAATTTCCCTTCGAATTTCATGGTTCCTGCTTCGCGTGTTATTGCAAACTCGCCTTTCATTTCCTTTGTAAATCCTGTTAATTCATTCAACTGAAAAGTAGTTGAGGAAGTATCACCATCATCATTCCTAAATTGAATATTTACAGTAGTCCCTTTGATAACGGCAAACCAACTGCCTGCGGTATCCATCCCGTTTTGAATGTTTGATTGCATTTTGGGTATTTCATTTAAATTTGTTGTTTGACCTTGCGCTACTGGCTGATTAAAAAGGCATGCAAACAAAACCAATAAAGGCAATAGGAAAAAATATTTCCAAGTTGTGTGTACGTTTGATTTTTTTGAATTCATCATAATGATTCGTTTTTTGATTAATGATTGATTATAGTTAGTTGTAAGACTCAACGGAAAATGGGGCGCCGCCACTTTGAGCAGGCTAAACTGATAGCTCTCTTTTTCAACAGTTTCCTGTTGTAGCATTTCATTATCAGTCAAAAATTCAAGATTACTTTCTAATGCTTTTCGCAATTGCCAAGCAAAAGGATTAAACCACTGAAAAATAATAACGGCTTCGGCAAGCAATAAATCAATAGTATGTTTTTGCTCAATATGAATTTTTTCATGTAGCAAAATCTGATTGTACGTTTCCCACTCGTACTTCTCGGGATTGATAAAAATAGTATTGGCAAATGAACAAGGAGCTTTGTCACCAGTGATTTCAACAATGCGGAATTTCCCGTCCTGAATTGAAGATAAAAAATACGCTCTGTACAGCAACACACAAGCCTGCATTAAAAAGTTAAGACCAAATAGCAGTACACCAAACCAATACAAATACACCAGCCATTGTAGCAATGAGCCGACATCAAAGGTCTTTTTGGCTCGTTCGACAATAACCTCCTGCACTGCCGGTCCTTTTAGCGCAATAATTTGACTTTTGTCAGCAGCCGCTTTCGCCAGAGGAACGTGTGTTTGTACTGCAACTTTTCGCAAGGATAATTGCTGCGGAATAGGAAGCAATGGCACAATAAAAGCCAAAACCATACAAGCAAGCAAGACAAATCTGTTTAATTGGAAAAAAGTTTCTTTCTGTAAAAGCAATTTATAAAACAAAAGGCAAGCAGAAAGAATTAGGGCTGTGTACAAAATATATGGTATCATACGTTGTCTTTTTTAATGATGTTTACAATTTCATCCAGTTCCTTTTCAGTAAGCTTTTGCTCTTTGGCAAAAAAAGCGAGCATTCTAGGATACGAATTATCAAAATATTGGCTGACAACATCCTTAAGTGCAAACTGCTGATATGCTTCCCTGCTGATAATCGGAAAAAAACAATGCATATTCCCTGTTGTTTCATGATTCAAAAATCCTTTTTCTTTAAGAATCTTGACAATTGTTGCTACACTATTGTAATGCGGTTTCGGGTCTGGCAGCAATGGAATTATATCTCTAATAAAGCCTTTTTTCAAATCCCAAAAGACTTGCATAATCTGTTCCTCGCGTTTAGCTAATTTTATCATAGTATAAAAATATTTCAGCAAATATAACTACTAATTAATTAGTAACAAAACTAATTTATTAATACTTTAACTAAATAGTTAGTATTTAGAGCAAATTAAGACAAGAAGTGATTTGGATACTATTTTTCAAGCTCAACGAAGTTGTGTCTTGCCCGTGCTTGTAGCTATCGATGAATGCTTTACAAATTATCCAAAATGAAAAAGCCAATAAATTTTTAAATTTATCGGCTTGTACTAGGTAATTTTTTAAAATTGTGAATTATTAGGGACTGCAAACGAACAGTTAATCCTAATTTTAACTTTTTTTAGAACTTAAAGCATGTTTTCTAAAAATTAAAATCTAATGTCTTTGATACGCTGTCAATTCAAATATTCTCCTCTGGTTTTATTGGGATCTATTTTTATTCAGAAGAAAAACTGCCTTTGCAAATTCTTTTCCCAAATCAATATAACCGTCACTTTTATAATGGTATTTATCTGAATATTTATAACCGCTAGTACTCCTTACAATTGCTACATTGGGTTCGGTTATTGCAAATTTTTCTTGTCCATATTGCACCAATTCTCCAAAACCCCAAACTTTTCCATCGACATCATCACCTGAATCGGATATTTTTCCGATGACTATTGGCAAATCATTGTTTCTAAAAGTCGCTCGCATGAGTTCCATCAACCTTTTTAAATTTGCATAATATTGATTGGCTACCCGTTCTGTTTTATCGGAATCACTTTCTCCTTGCATCCAAATAATACCGCTTGGAATCAAAACATCTTCAACTCCATCACCGTTAATGTCTTGTACAGCCATGGCATTGTTGACTGTTCTTAGAAAATAATCGTATTGATTGATTCCTTTTCCTGCTCTAAAATCAGGCTCCCAAGCACCAAAATAGGCAGTCCCGCTACTGTCAATCGATGATCCATTTCTAGCATATTTTATAATTGCGAGTTTTTGGTTTGAATATAATTCTTGCAGTTTTTTTGCAAACGAAAGCTCAACACCAAATCGATCCGAAAGTGTATTGTTTTTTCCATCCGAAGCAAAACCAGTTCCGTTCCCTGCCTGAAGCACATCCCACTTTCCTAAACCTCCAGTTGCATCATTATCTCCGACAGGATTTCCTTGGTAAATAAAAACATTTTTATTTTTTTTATTTAAAGAATCGGGTAGCTCTTTTTCATACCCATACCCCTGCATATTCGACTGACCTCCCAAATAAAATACTCTGATGGTATCTTTTTTGGTTTGTGCCAAAAGCAAAAAAGGCACTAGAAAAAACATTAAAATATATTTCATATAAATTATTTAAATTATTTTACCAATTCAAAACTGTCTCTCAAACGGATATCTGCCGAAGACGACCCAATCATCAGATCGAAATCACCCGGTTCTGAACCGAATTCCAATGCATTATTATAAAACGACAGCTTTTGATTATCAATCGTAAACTGAATGGTTTTGGTCTCACCGCGGTTCAAACTGATTTTTTGAAAATCTTTCAGCTCGATTATCGGACGCACTACCGAGCCCACTTTGTCTCTCAAATACAGCTGAACCACTTCTTCCCCTTTCACGCTTCCCGAATTTCTTATGTTTACCGAAACCGTAATGGATTCACTTTTCTTCATTGATTTTTTAGACAATTTCAAATCCGAATATTCGAAAGTCGTATAACTCAATCCGAATCCAAATGGGAATTTTGGAGAATTGGGCAAATCAATATAAGACGATTTATACACTTTATCTTCATTAATAGAAGGCCTTCCTGTATTGAAATTATTGTAATAAATTGGAATCTGTCCTTCGGTTCTTGGGAATGACATTGGTAATTTTCCAGAAGGGTTGTAATCTCCAAAAAGAACATCGGCAATGGCATTTCCCGCCTCAGAACCAAGCCACCAAGTGTACACAATAGTTGGCATATTATCGGCAATCCAGTCAAAAACGAGTGGTCTTCCCGCATTTATCAAAATCACTATTGGCTTACCCGTTTTTTGGAGTTCTTTGATTAGATCTTCCTGAACTCCGGGTAATTGCAGGTTGCTTTTGCTTTTGGCTTCCCCGCTTTTATTGAAATTTTCTCCAATACTCAAAATAATCACCTCGGCTTGGCTGGCAACTAATAAAGCATCTGCAAAACCTTCTTTGCTTTTGCTTTCTACTCCGCAACCTTTGGCATATAAAATTTTGGTTCTTTTACCTACTTTATTCTCCAAGCCTGCCCATTGTGAAACGATATAAGTCGAATCCACCTCTTTTAAATCAACAGCCCAAAATCCGTGATTGTCTCTTTTGGATTTTACCATTGGCCCGATAAAAGCGATCGTTTTTAATCCTTTGGAAAGTGGCAAAACATCTCTTTCATTTTTCAAGAGAACAATACTTTTGGCAGCTATTTCTCTAGCCGCTTTGGTATGTTCGGGATTATTTAATTCTCTTTGCTCCCTTTCTGGATTACAAAATTTATAGGGATCATCAAAAAGTCCCAATTCAAATTTCTTCCGCAAAATTCTTTTTATGGCATCGTCAATTAAGGCAACTGGCACTTTATTTTCTTTTACCAATTGTTCCAAATGATAACGGTAGGCATTGCTTTCCATATCCATATCACTTCCGGCAGTTATCGAGGCTAGAGCTGCTTCTTTGTTGTCTTTTACATAACCGTGATTTACCATTTCGCCTATGGAACCCCAATCTGAAACCACGAATCCTTGAAAATTCCATTTCCCTTTCAATATATCTCTAAGCAGATACACATTTCCACTCGCTGGTATTCCGTTAAGGTCGTTGAACGAATTCATGAAAGTGGCAGCGCCCGCATCCAGAGCGGCTTTGAAAGGCGGTAAATAAGTCTCCCAAAGCATTCTATTGCTCATGTCAACCGAGTTGTAATCGCGTCCGCCAACCGCCGCTCCATAAGCCGCAAAATGTTTGACACAGGCCATAACCGAATTCACATCGCCCAAATTGCCTTGAAATCCTTTGACTCTGGCATAGGCAATTTTGGAACCCAAATAGGTATCTTCTCCAGCGCCTTCCATCACTCTGCCCCAACGCGGGTCGCGGGAAATATCCACCATTGGCGCAAATGTCCAGTGAATTCCTGAGGCAGCAGCTTCGGTCGCCGCTATTCTGGCTGAAAGTTCTATTGCAGTTAAATCCCAACTTGCCGCTTCGGCCAGCGGAATAGGGAAAGTTGTTTTGTATCCATGAATCACGTCTTGACCAAAAAGCAAAGGAATTTTTAATCGGGATTGCATTGCTAATTCTTGGTATTGCCGCGTATATTTCGTTCCTAAAATATTCAACATCGAACCAATTAATCCTTTTTTAATTTCACTTTTCTTATTGGAATTAATGGTAATAGGTCCGGTTGCGGAATTGTCTCCTGAGTATTGGTTGAGTTGTCCAATTTTCTCTTCGAGCGTCATTTTCTTTAGCAAAATTTCCACTTTCTGGTCTGTGGTTTGTTGCTGTGAAAAGGCAAAAACAGAGAAGAATAGTATTGCTAATGTTATTGTTTTCTTCATTATAAATATTTTAATGGAAATGAGCCAAATCGCTACTATGCCTTAGCTTCTTTTTTAAACTCCAAAAAATCAAGATTAAAAAGTCCCTCAGCGAATTGAAGGCGAATTTTATTGATTCTTTGTTTTAGAACTATATTTTTTTGAATGTAGCTTGTTAGGAAATAAATAGAAAACATTTTGCTATTACACTTCAACTTTGAATTTGCATTTGCTCCCAGAGCGATGGTTTTAAAGCATCGTAATTAGATATTGCAGCATCTTTTTCTAGATCTCCGGGAGTTTTATGCAAGTATTATAGTATGTATGATTTGTTGTGATAGGTTATTGAATTCCCGCCATACTAGTTAACTTAGAGTGCAACAACGAACCTTCATGGTTTTTGTTGGTTACTAATAGTTAAAGATTATACAAAAGGATTTATATCAAAAAAAGTCACTTTTCAACCAGACATCAATAAATCCAATACTGAAAATATTTAGCCTTAAAGAAAAAGATTTATCTGTTACCTTAATAAACCAATGTCTGAATGGCATTTGGCAAAATAGTAATCTCGGTAGCTTGCGTTCCTACACACAAATTGTAAATTACACTAGCTTGACTTTGATTCATTACGACAGTTACCATTTTCCCGTCTTTATTTAAAAATGAAGTACTCAACAAACTGCTTCTGCTTACTGCAGTGCTCACCCGTTTGGCTTCTGGACGAATGAATTTTGAAAAATGTCCAATATAGTAATACGATGGTGTAAAAATTAATTCACCCGTTGTAGTGTCAGCATGAATGGGTGCAAAACAAAAATTTCCTACATGATTGGGTCCACCTTTTTCATCCAAAAGAATATTCCAGTCAGTCCAGCCCACAGTTCCGTTATTAAAATCATTTATCATAGAATTTCCATAACGCTCGCCATTGGCCCATAGTTGGTAATTTTTGGCATCAAATTTTTCTACACAACCTTCGGTAAACAGCAAGTTTTTATCAGGATATGCTTCATGTACTCGGGCTACATTATCAAACATTGGGGAACCACCCGCCCAAGTTTCGTACCAATGGAATCCCATTCCCCAAGCATATTTTGCCGCTTCTGGATCTCCAAAAATAGAATTGGCACGTTGCACCATCAAATCTCGATTGTGGTCCCAAACTATTATTTTTTTAGCTCCTAAGCCTTCTTTTTTCATTGTTGGACCAAGAAAATTCTTTAAGAAATCCCGCTCAGCTTCAGCAGTAAACACACAGGATTCCCAAGTTTGAACTGCCATTGGCTCATTTTGTATTGAAATACCCCAAATTGGAATCCCTTCTTTTTCATAGGCTTTTACAAACTTGGTATAATACGTTGCCCAAGACTGGAAATACTCTGGCAAAAGTGTCCCGCCTTTGAGCATGCGTTTATTACTTTTCATAAAAGCGGGAGGGCTCCATGGACTTGCGTATAAAGTCATTTTTCCGCCAGCTGTCTCTGTTGCTTTTTTGATCAGTGGAATTTTAAATTCTCTATCATGTTCTATAGAAAAAGTTTTCAATTCAGTATCGCCTTCCTTTACGTAGGTATAACTCCCAGAAGCAAAATCCGAACTGTGAATTGTGGTTCGCATCAAAGAATATCCAATTCCTTTGTCCTGACTGTAATATGCATTCAATAATTCTTGCTTTTTGTCACTCGATAATTTGGCAAAAACTTCGGCACTGGCATCCGTAACTGCACCTCCTATTCCTAGAAATGATTGAAACGTTTTCTCTGGATTTACAAAAACACAAATCTGTGTTTCGGTAGGCTGAATTAATTCTGAAAACGTGAGATTAGCCGTTTTTGTTAATCTTAAATTAGTACTTTCAGCTGTAGTATAAACCGTAACTGTTTTGCCAATTGAACTAAAATTTTGATTTTTTGATTTACTTTTTTGCTGCGCAAAAACAAAAAATGAGGATAGCACCACTAACGTGGCAGTTATTTTTTTCATAATTTAAATAGTGAAAATTAATTTTATAGATACTTTATTACCAGATGTATGTCCCTACTGCTCCTGCTTCTAGTGAAGTAGTAATCCATTTCCCATTGTATTTAATATTAAATAATTCTGGAGCACTTCCTTCGTTAAGAACCAATAGGACTTTTTTTCCTTCAGGAGTTTTAAAAGCCACATTTTGTAAATTGCCTACAATAGCACTACCAATTCTAACAGAACCCGCAGGCACGAACTTAGAAGCATGAGCTGCTATGTAATAACCAACATTACGGGTTAATGATTCGGTACTGTTTATCGTTATTGCTCCCTTACACGTTGTGCATCCTCCTTGTGTATGAGGACCAAAAGTACCGTCATTAGCAAGATTCCATTGTAATGCATTTTTACTCCAATTTCGCATGGAACCTATAATTACATTTTTTACTTGCCACTTTAAATCTCCATCAAATGATCCTGTAGATGAAGTGTATTGCTCTGTGAAATAAACATCCTTATTTGGAAATGCATCATGAACGGTTGTAAGTGAGCTGATATCACCTCCATATAAATGAAATGCAGAACCAGTTACAAAAGGGTAAGCTACAGCGTCTTTTAAGATTGTTATTGGATACTGGGGATTATCACAATTATGGTCATAAGTAATAATCTTTGTTGCAATGTTGTTTGATTTAAATGCTGGACCTAAGTTGTTTTTTATAAAATCGGCCTGCTGTAAGGCAGTCATTACCATACTCGGATTGTTACCGCCGTGTAAAGGTTCATTTTGGGGAGTAATCGCATCAATTACAATTCCTTCCCCTTTCATTTTTTGAATGAATTTTACAAAATACTGAGCATATACATCATAATATTTAGGCTGTAGACTACCACCCACAAAATTTGAATTGTCTTTCATCCAAAGTGGTGCGGTCCATGGTGATCCCATTATTTTAATATTCGGATTGATTGCCAAAATTTCTTTCAACAACGGAATCAAATCTGTCATATCAGGAGCCAGACTAAAATTAGTCAAACTAACATCTGTTTGACCTGATGGCATATCGTCATAAGTAAAAGGAGCTGCATTCAAATCAGATGCACCAATACTAATTCTTAAGTAACTCAGTCCAATTGAAGCATCACTAGAACCAAATAATTCCTGTAATAAGTCTTTCTTTTTTTGAGCAGTTAACTGATTGATCACTTGCGCACTACCTCCAGTCAATGTAAACCCAAAACCATCCACGGTTTGATACTTTTGAGTATCGTTAATTTCAATATTCTGATAAATATTTGCTTTACTTCCAAAAGCTAAAATATTGGTTTGCTTTTGCAAAAGAACCGATTGATTCCCTTTAGTCAACCAAAAATCAACTTCATTCTTTACTACCGGAGTTGGCGGAGGAGTTGGTGAATCCCCTCCTTCATTTGAAGAGGAACAACTAATGTTCATGGCTGAAAAAGCTATTATAAAAAATAGCTTTCCTATTTGATGTATTTTTCTCATTGTTTATTTGTAATTAATTTCGATAAAAACAGGGAAATGATCTGATGGGTATTTTAAGTCTTTAGCATCCGATAAAACAGCATATTTTTGAACAGTAATAGCGTTGCTTTTTGATAAAAAAATGTAATCAATCAAATGTGTTGATGCTTCGTTGTATTTAAAATTATTAAAAGTTCCATACGGCCCAAAAGGTTTTTCTTTCGAAATGGTTTTGGCGTCATTCATTATTTTTTTTAACTCAATAATCCGCTCTGTTTCTGGTTCTGAATTAAAATCACCCATCAAAACAACGGGATATTTATTCGTATTTAATTTCTCTATTTTCGAAAGTATTAGTTCTAATCCTTTGGTTCTAGCTTCTTCACCTATATGATCTAAATGGGTATTAAAGACCCAAATCATATTATTTGTTTGTTTGTTTTTTAAAAGTGCATACGAACAAACTCGGTTGCAAGCTGCGTCCCATCCCATTGAAATGGATTCTGGTGTTGCCGATAGCCAAAATGTATTGGATTCGATTACTTTAAATATTTCTTTGGCATAAAAAATATTCGACGATTCTCCTTTTCCTACTCCGTCTCTTCCAATCCCAACATAACTGTATTGTGGAAGTGCAGTTGCTATATCCAATACCTGATTGGGTTTTGCTTCCTGAATTCCAAAAATATCGGGTGCATAAAATCGAATCTGCCCATTAAAAAAATCTTTTCTGTGCGTCCAGTCATTCTCTTTGTCAGAGTCAATATCTAGACGAATATTATAGGTCATAATTTTTAGAGTCTGAGCATTCGAAAACAGACTTGCCAAACAAAAACAAACTATAACTGCTACATTCTTTTTAGACATTGTTTATATTATTTAGGAATTAATCATTTATTTATTAATACGTAAATCAGTTATTTAAAGTAAAAAACACAAAACTACTTCTCTAATTATAAACCCTTATATAATCCACTTCCAAAGTAGAAGAGGTAAAACCAGGATCTACAGGACCTCCCCAAATGCCTCCCATTGCTAAGTTTACAATTAGATAAAAGTTCTTATTGAATGGGAATTTATCTGAATTTGCAAAAGTGTAAAACAACTTATCATCTACATAAAACTTTATATAACTTGCTGTCCAATCAGCCGTGTAAACATGAAATTCAGTATTATCATTAGGTACTTTTATGGTTCCTGTATCTGGAGTTGCTCCGGAACGTCCAGGAGAGTGTAAAGATGAATGATTGACATTCAACTCTTTTCCAACAGATTCTAAAATATCTATTTCCCCACATGCAGGCCATCCAACACTACCTATATTACTACCAAGCATCCAAACAGCAGGCCAGGTCCCAACGCCAGTAGGCAATTTTGCCCGGATTACTACTTTGCCATACGTAAAATCGAATTTTCCATTGGATTCTAATCTTCCAGAAGTGAAGTCGCCCTTTCCGTATTTTTCTCTGATGGCTTTTATTTTTAAAACACCGCCTTGAACAATTGCATTTTCAGAACGATTGGTATAGGACTGTAGTTCGTTGTTAACTCTCTCTGGATCCCAAATTTGGAAAGTCCATTTACTTGCATCAGGTGCACCATCAGTGTTAAACTCATCAGACCATATCAACTTAGGCTCTACTAAAACTGTAATAGATAATGATTTGCTAACAAATTTACCAGCATTATAAGCAGACACATATAAAGTATAAGTAGTAGTACCCGATGCAGTATAGGTGTAAGAAAAGCTTCCGTTTGTTATTTCCTTTGTTTCTCCATTTCCTAAAACTATTTTATAAGATGTAGCGTTTGTTGCAGTTAAATTAAAATTTACCATGCCACTTCCATCTCCGTTTGGATTTTGATCATTGGCACCAACAATTGTGGCTGTTACTTTTAGATTTGCTGGTTTTTGATCAACAATAGGTTCTTCTGAATTTGAACCACTACAGGAAATAAACAGAAAGCAGTTCAGTACAATAATCAAATTAATTTTAGAAAAATATTTTTTCATTTTTTCACTATTCGTTAAAACATTACATTAAAGAAATGGCCCATAATCATAGAGAATGGACCATTCTACAAACTCAACCTAACTAAAACTTAACTAAAAATTAATTTCTTTAATTTAAAACTACTACATTGACAGTCTCATTTCAATATCTTGAATTTTAATACCGGCCTTCATATCTTCACCACCGCCTCTTATTACAAGGTATGCTGTACCTGTTTTAGTAGCAGTGAATATTCCTAAATTGTTTTCAGCCTTACAGCCTACAGCTGAAATTTTTCCTGAAAAAGCAGCTGTTGCACAACCGTCCCAAGTACTTAAAGCTCTTAATTTTCCTCCTTCGGAATAATCTGTTCCAGTAACTGGTGCAGCATAACCGCAATACACTTCGAACCAAGTATTACTGCCTCCTGTTGTTGAAGAAGTAAGCATGTCAATTACGTATTTTTTACCTGCAACAACATTAATTGCCTGATATATTCCGTTACCAGCCCATCCAGTAGCTGTCAAAGTAGCCGAACCGCTGCCAAAAGTTATACTGGCACTAGAAGCTGGATTTGTAACTGTCCATTTAGACCAATCCTCACTATTAGTTAATCTTCCTCCTTTAAGGATATTCCCTTTCACTGGATCTGAGGTTGCTACAATTATATTTTGCGTTGCTAAAGCTGTTGCACCGCCAGCACCTATAGCTTTATGAGAGATAGTATAAGTTCCAGCGTCTGGTAATGAAATTTCAAAATTCATTTTCCCATCAGCAAATCCTGAACCTGTATCCCAAATAGATCTTAACACTCCTTTTGGTTGTGCTACAATATTATATACATTAGTTTTACCTTCAACTGGTGTAACTTTAAATGATGCATCAACAGTTGTTGGAGTTAAGCCATTGTTAGTAAACGAGTCCTCGGGCTGACAACTTGTGAAATTTACTATGGCAGCAATAGCAAACATTAGTACAATTCCCTTCTTTTTAATTATATGTAAGTTCATAAAATTTCATTTTAATAATTAGTATTTAGGATTTTGAACGATTTTGGTGTTCGGTAAGTTACTGTAAGGTATTGGCCAAATTTCATTTTTACCAGCCACAAACCCTTTATCAGCAAGAGCTGTAGCTGCTTTTCCTGTACGCACTAAATCAAACCAGCGATGTCCTTCACCTGCTAGTTCTTTTCTTCTTTCTAACATAATGGCATCAATAGAAACTGGCACAGATGCTAATCCTACTCTCGCTCTAACCGCATCTAATAATGCTTGTGCTCTGGCTCCTGTTCCGCCAAGCGCCTCTGCCTCCATTAAATAAGTATCGGCTAAACGGATAGCATAAACATCCTGTTTGTAATTCAAGGCTGTTGCTCCTCCTCCTGTTGAAGTATCAGAGTTTAACGGTGCAAATTTTTTCAAAAAATATCCTGTGTCTTGATAATGGGGTTTCCATTTAGCATCACCTGCGGCATCCAATGCTTTCATATCTATTATTGTTGCATCAAAACGAGGATCACCTTTTAAAACATTATATAAAGCTGGTGTCACTGTATTGAAACTCCATCCAGAAACGTAGTCTGGAGCAAGAGCAGTCTTTTTTTCGTAGCCACGAGGACCTACCATAATATTTATACTATTTCCTTCATCGGCACCACTACCCCAGAATCCCCAATCAGCATCACTTTTGTCTGTATGCATAATTTCAATAATGGCTTCTGAATTAAATTTATTGCTAATTTTCCATAGGTCTGCAAACTTGTCTAATAATTTATATCCATAAGCACTTGTGCCTCCTGGCGTACCATTTACTTCTGCAAGTTCAGTTGCAGCTAGATTATTTTTATTTTCATACAAGTACACTTTACCTAATAAAGCTTGAACAGAACCCTTAGTTAGACGACCTGCTTCAGTTTTAATATCTACCAACTTATTAGGTAAAACGGCTTTCGCTTCTATTAAATCTTTCTCGATTTGAGCATAAACCACACCTGATGAAACTTGTACTATATTATAAGTTTCTGATGGTGAAACAGGTTTTAAAATCAAAGGAATATTTTTGAAAGTACGCACTAACTCAAAATAATAATACGCTCGAAGTGCTTTAGCCTCTGCTACAAAGCGTGCTTTTTTATCAGCATCCATATTAGTTCCTGGTAATTTCTCTATTAAAATATTAGCACGTGAAATTCCTTGGTAGAAATCACTCCAAAAGCTTTCTGGCATATTGATTTGATCTAAAGTATAATTATCAAATGCATGAATTCCTACTCCATCTCCAACGTTACCACCACCAGCAAAAAAATCATCAGAACCTGCATTCATCATACAGATCATATTATCAAACCCTTTAGATTGTTTGCCTATAATGTCATAAACAGCGATTAATCCAGAGTATGCTTGATTTTCGTTTTTATAATAATTCTCAACTAATTCAAGACCCTTAGGATCAACATATAAGAATTCTTCATTACAGGCTCCCGCTGTAAAAAGTAAACTAACTGCAATACCTAAATATTTTATATTTTTAAATTTCATAACTTTTATTTTTTAAAATTGTAAATTAATTCCGAGCATAAATGATTTTGCCTGTGGATAATATCCTTTATCAACACCAATTACACCACCCCCAATTTCAGGATCATAACCTGTGTATTTAGTAAATGTGAACAAGTTTTCACCTGTTACATAGATTCTAGTTTTTGATAATCCTATTTTACCAATTTTCTCACTCGGTAAGTTATAGCCAAATTGTATCGTTTTAAATCGTAAGTAATCACCATCTTCTAAATAAAAATCAGATGCATTTGTGAAGTTTTTATTGCCGTCTGCTGTTGTTAATCTTGGATAAGAATTACTAGTTCCTTCTCCATTCCAGCGTCCTAAAGCAGACGTTTGATAATTAGCATTTACAACATCTAATCTTCTCAATCCTTGGAAAATTTTATTTCCAACAGCCCCTTGCGTAAATACTACTAAATCGAAATTTTTGAAATCTACATTTAATGTAATACCATAAGTAAATTTTGGAAGTGAATTTCCGATGAATGTTTTATCATCATCTGTAATCTTCCCATCAGCATTTGTGTCTTGCCATCTAAAATCTCCTGGCTTAGCATTCGGTTGCACTAAACCTCCAGAAGCATTTGTATACGCATTAACCTCATTTTGATTCTGAAAAATTCCTTGTGTTTTATAACCGTAAAATGAATTTATGGGATGACCAACTTGTGTTCTGGTAATAGTACCCATACTTTGAAATGAAGCGTTTCCATCAATGAATTTAATATCATTACCTAAAAAAGTTACTTTATTTTCAACATAGGAAATGTTACCTCCTAATTTAAAATTAACTTGTCCAATTTTTTTTCTATACCCTAATTCGATATCGACACCCTTGTTTTCCATGTCAGCAATATTTGCAGAAGGATTTCCAGTAGTTCCTACATAACCAGGAAGCTTAATATCTTGAAGCATTCCAGTAGTCTTTTTATTGTAAAAATCTATTGCAAAGTTAAGACCATTGAAAAATATTGCATCTAATCCAATGTTCCCTTGGCTGGTTTCTTCCCATTTTAAATCAGGGTTGGCTGGAGCATTTGGACTATTCCCTATTACAACTGAACCTTGGTTACCTACAGTGTAGTTTCTTCCACCACTGATAGTAGCTAGATATTTAAAATCACCTATAGCATCACTCCCCACAATTCCATAACCACCTCTAAGTTTTAGGCTTGTTAAGACTTTGTTCTTTGGCCAAAAATCTTCATTTGTTGGAACCCAACCTAAAGAGAATGATGGAAAAACACCATATTTGTTGTTAGCTCCAAAACGAGATGAACCATCACGACGAATATTCCCAGTAAATAAATATTTTTCTTTATAATCATAAGTCGCTCTAGCAAACAAAGATGTCACAATGTGTTCATAACCATTATACGCACCTGCAGTAATATCATCTTTTACAGCACCATAACCAAAGGAGGCATCGTCAAAATTATTAGCAGGAATATTTTTATAAGTTACATAAGTTCCAGAGGAAATATTATCAACATAAGCGCCCTGACCAACCAAAACCGTAAAATTATGTTCGCCAATCTTTTTGTTGTACGTAATTGTATTTTCAACATTCCATCCAAAACCTTTATTACTTCCTCTACTCAGACTGTTTACTGAATTTATAGTAGAAGAGTTAAAGTACGATACAGGATTAAAACTTTCTGAACCCCAATATGCTAATTTACCACCCACGGTACTTTTAACCTTTAATCCTTTGATCACTTCCAGCTCTAAATATGCATTTCCAACAAAATTATCAGACCATCCATAATTTCCTAATCTAGATTGAGTATATGCCAGTGGATTACTCATTTCCTGACCTACAACCTGAGATATTCCATATGGATTTCCATTTGAATCTCTAAAAATCCCTGTTTGATTTACATACGGGTAAAGATTAGCCTCTACGGGATCAGTAACTACAAGTGGCGTAGTAGGATCAAGATTAATTGCCGAACTTAAAGGTCCACCAAATTCACTATTTGTATTCCCTAATCCGATATTTTTCTCATGAGAGTACCCTAATGTTTGACCAAAAGTCAATCCTTTTAAAATTTTGTGAGTAGAATTTAAACGAATATTCTTTCTATTGTAATTAGAAATTTGTGACGCAACAATTCCTTCTTGATCTAATAATCCAAAAGACAAATAAAAAGTAGAAACATCATTTCCACCGCTTAAACTTAATTCATGTCCAGTACGCAATGCACTGTCATTAAAAATAGCATCTTGCCAATTAGTTCCTTTTCCGTATGCCGTAGTAGATGAATAAGGAAGTATATAAGGATTGTTAGGTGATTGAACGTAACCATTAGCATAACGCTCGTTCATTAATGTAGTGTACTGATTAGCATCAAGTAAATCTAGCTTTCTAGCCGCTTGAGAAAAACCAGTATATCCATTATAAGACACACTCATTTTACCTGATTTCCCTTTTTTTGTAGTAATAAGAATTACTCCCGCTGCAGCACGTGCGCCATAAATTGCTTGAGATGCAGCATCTTTTAAAACATCCATAGTTTCAATATCTGCTTGGTTTAAATAACCAATACCTCCATTGTCAACTACAACACCATCAACTACCCAAAGAGGATCATTATTACCAATTGAAGTAATACCCCTTACACGAATTGTTGAAGAAGACCCTGGCTGTCCAGCATTTGCAGCTATAGTAACTCCAGAAACTCTACCTTGTAAAGCTTGTTCTACTCTGCTAATAGGTAAATCTTTTAGCTGAGCAGCTTTAATTCCAGATATTGCTCCAGTTAACAAAACCTTCTTTTGGGTACCGTATCCTACTACCACAACTTCATTTAGATCTTGTGATGATTCATACATTTTTACCTGTACTGCTGTTTGACCATTAATAAAAGTCTCAACAGTTTTATAGCCTATAAAACTAATTGTTAAAACTCCATCTTTTGGAGCTTTTATTTGAAACCCCCCATCAAAATCTGATGTAACAGATGTAGATGTTCCTTTTAATACTATGGTTGCCCCTGGAATTGGCATCCCCTTATCATCAATCACTTTCCCCATAACGGATGCTTCCTGTGCATGCACGTGTAGTGAGAATAAGATTGATGAAATACAAAAAATAAATGTTTTTAATAATTTCATTTTTCTGATTATTTTGGTTATACGTTGGTTATTTGATACAATATTATGTTTTAAATTTCGGAATTCAGAATTTAGAATCACTACAAAATCACATCATCAATACCATACTAGTATTACAAAATATTATCAAAAAAATATTAAATACTTGATTTTAAATAAATTAAAACTTTAAAA
>NZ_QKNZ01000159.1:0-1882 GCF_014156605.1 Flavobacterium sp. SOK18b | reverse complement strand
TTCGAAATAATTCTTTTTAAGAATCTCTGTTCGTACTTGAATAGCATTATTGTAGAAATAGTCAAATAATTGAATAGCTCCTCTGATAGAAGATATATCCACTTGGTTTTTTGATTCGCTTCCTACTGTTGAATGAATAAGTTGAAGAATTAATGCAAATCGAAGTACATATTGTTGAAGTTTTATTTCGACGCTTCGTTCATAATCAAAGAAAAACTTATCAGGTCTATTATTTTGCCATCTAAATAAGTATTCTTTGGCTTCAGTTTCCATCGTAAAAACAGTAGATATCGTATGATCAGTATCACCTAAATCAATTAGATTATTAATTAGTGTGGTGTAATTGTTGAAAAGTACTTTATTGACTTGTTGGATATTCCAACGCAATATTTTCTCATCGTTTGGATAAACAAATAATAGTCTATCCATGAAACCATTTGTTGATCTTCCATCCTTTCCAAAATCCTTTAAAACGGAAATTTGAGTGCTACCAATAACGCTTACGCAAGGATCTTCTAGCCTAAGAGATTTTCCTGACGCTCTATCTGTTGTAATTTGTGTCCCACTCCATAAACTTAGATATGTTTCGGCCTCACCTGAACTATTGTAACGGTTAAAATTCTTCAGCCATCCATTGAGCTCATCGACATATATGCAAATACCTCGCTTATTGTTACTGTGATTTAAAACTAGGGCTTCAGGTGTAAAATCGCTAAGTAAATATCTTTTAAAGATTGGTTTTTTTTCTTTGTTTTTATTTTCTGAATTTTCTGAATTTGTTCTTTCATATTCAGCTAATTGATTTTCATAGTCTGCATATAATTGGCTCTCTCTGTTCTGTATTGGATTAAAGCAAAATTTTAAAGCTTGTGTTTTTGCATCGCCGGGTTGTCCAACAATTACCATAAAGAGATTTACTTTTTCTAACCATCCATGTTTGACTTCAAGTTTAAATGATTTACCAATTGAAGCTGATGCAGCAGAAAGTATACCTGCTCCAATATAATCTATCGGAAATAAATGCTTATCATGAATCTCTATAATAATCTCTTGAATGGCTTTTGGATAAATTTCTATTGGAAATAAGTTTCCTTTATTGTCTTTATATTTCAAATAATCATTTTCCAAATCCACCAGGTCAATTCGTCCTTCTATTTGATTATCTTTGTGTTGCGATTCAAAGATTTTGCCCTTTTTACTTTCAGGAGTAAAAGGGGCATTATTTTTTAAGTTGACCATCTTTATACCTTTTTGTTGGTATAATTAACTGCTTCTTGTTTAAGTTGAGAAACAGATTTTGATTTGTTTTGTAAAAGCCATTCGTCAATCTCAGTTTTAGTAAAGAAGAGTGTTCTGTTATTAGGTTTCGAATAGGGGAGTATATTAGTATGTACTAGTTTATATACATAACTTTTTGAGAACCCCGTGTAGTTTACAACATCGTCAACAGTGAAGATTTGTTTGTTTGTCCCAATTATAAGTTTTTCTAATTGGGTTAATTTCTGAATAATAGCATTGCTTTCCATAAGTGATATGTTTTATCGTTATGGTAGCAAATGTCACTAAAGTAAAATTTGGAAAGGTTAACTTGTTAATGTAGTTAACTATATTTCTATTACTTAAAAATTGATTCTATTAGTTTATAATTTTTGGGTTGCATTCCGCTTTTAGAAACTGAGACATAAATTGATTTAGCTTTTATCTTACCATTTTTATTTTCAATTTTCCCCAAAAGCTCAATAGAGGTTAAGTTTATTTTAATATTTAAAAATTTATAAATAGAGTTAATAAAAAAATTGAATTGGATATTGTCCATATTAAAGTAAACGATTGAGTTATGAGATTCACTATCACTTGTAAAAACTTTTATAAAGTCTTCTTC
>NZ_QKNZ01000158.1:0-567 GCF_014156605.1 Flavobacterium sp. SOK18b | reverse complement strand
GAAGATAGCTCATTGTTTGAAATTGAAGTACCATCGGAAAAAGTAACTGTAAATTTTCCATTTTCATAGTTAAGAGGAAGTTTTTGGTTAAATATGGAATTTAAGATTCTTGATAAAGTAGTCTTACCTGAATAATTTCTACCATAAATTATATTTAATCTTCTAAATGTTTCATTTCTACCGATGAATGTGTCCCATTTATAATTTTCAAAAAGTCCAAATTTATCTATGTCTATTTTTGTAATCATATATCTTTTCTAAATTTGTCTTTTTTACCTGTTTTTGGGTAAGCTTCCCATTAACTTGCCTACAGTTCTGACAATACCAGAACTATTATTTTAAAATGAGTAGTTCCGTTTAACAAACGCCTTACTATAATTATCCTCAAATATATAAATAATTAGTTACAAATCATCAAACTATGTTTACATTAAAAGAGTAATTTTCAAACTTTTATAAACGGAAACTATCTTGAAATACGCACGCCTTAGCCCAGATAGAAGTGGAAATCCTTATGCGCCAGTACCGAAACTTCGGGATGGCGCATAAGATTGTAACGTATAGCTG
>NZ_QKNZ01000157.1:0-927 GCF_014156605.1 Flavobacterium sp. SOK18b | reverse complement strand
GTTTTGCGGCATTAAAAGAAAGTGTTATTTTTGATATTTAGTGAGTATGGTGTTGATCTGTTTATAATCCGTAGTTTACACCTAAACCAAATAATTGCCCAACTTGAATGCCTTTTATGGCATTGTCATCATAAATGGCTTGCACAGCAATATTAGCTGACAAATACTTATTGATTTTCATCACCACATTCAATTGGTAATCAAAATCAACATTTTGCGGGTTGTCAAGATAATTAGAATATAAATTCAAACGGTTTTGAATTGACACATTGGTCATGACATTTACTTTGTAGTACGCAGAGATACTGGCTCCAAACTCAAAACGAGAATTATCTCCTTGAAGCACACCAAATGACGGGCCTAATTCTGTGAAATGATCGTGTACAAATATTGCTTTTGCTGCAGCAGGTGCAAAATTGACGCTTAGATTTTCGTTCTTTTTCCATAGCATACCTGGGCCCATCTGGAAATAAGCCGGAGAAAAGAAATGTGATATTTTGAGGCCGTTTTTATTATCTAAACCAGTGTCCATTTGAGTCTTAAAATTGAAGTAGGCCGAGTAGAACCAGTTTCCAGACGCTTTTTTACCCCATAAAGAGTTGATCTCTAAACGGTCATCTGTTTTAGCAATACGCTCGTTACCTTTTATTTTACTTAATCCGTAAGCCAATATGAATTTGTTATCCCAAACGACATCGTCTTTTTTATAATTGAAATCGTAGTTCAAACCAAAATTCCCAGCAATGTTTGAGGTTCCTCCACCCAGCCATTCTTTATTGTATGAAGATTGACTAAACAGTAAAGAAACGTTTCCTTTTCTTGTCCAAGCTTTGGTAGAATCCTTAGGTGTTTCTTGAGCGTTTACAACTGATAACGCAAAAATAAATACAAGTGTAAGTAGTGTTTTTTTCATATTATTAAGTTTAT
>NZ_QKNZ01000156.1:0-1488 GCF_014156605.1 Flavobacterium sp. SOK18b | reverse complement strand
TAACTTATAAGTTAATTATTGTATCAAAACCACTCTTTGCTGAGTGGTTTTTTTATGTCAGAAATGTACAAAAAAGTGTCAGAAACGTACAAAATAGTGTCTGGAACTTACTTTACATACTTTAAAGTGATTTTTAAAACTCTAAAGTATAATCCGCACCGTAATCTTTTGGCAGCATTCCTCCCACATCGCGAAGATAATTTCGTAAAGCTGTTTCAGTTGCGTGCCCAGTTATAGGCATTAGTTTCAAAATCGCTTCACGTTCTGTCATTCCTTGCTTGATAAATGCGTGAAATAGATCCAAAGCAGCTGTATGTCTAAATGAGTAAATTCCGTAGTCTTGATTAAAATTAAAATGAGTTTTTACTTTTCCAAAACGGTGGCCAAAGTGATCGACTTTTGATTTTTCAGTAGCCGCCCAAACATCAAACTTTCCAGTGTTTGTAAAAATATTAGCTTTGCTTGGTATGTTAGTAATGTCTATCTCTTCAAAGAATGATAATATAGGACCAACTAACTTTTTTATCTGTTTTCGTTTCGTCTTAGTTTCAACAGTTAAATATCTCTCTTTAAGATTGATGTCTTCAGCTGTCAGCCTGATAATCTCTCTTGGTCTTAAAAAGGTAAAAATAACAAACTGAATGAAATGGTAAAGTTGCTTGTCATTTACTAATAAATAGTCTCTAATTGCTTTGACCTGAAGTCCAGTAAAAGGAGTGTTTTTAATTGGATCATCTTTTTTTGTATCCATGTCAACAACGATGTTTTTACCAATAATCTTATCTTTTACCAGCTTACCAAATAGCCCTGACAAACAACGTTTGTAATTGTCTTGTGAAGTACCTCCAACTCCCCTGCCAATTGGAGCCGGTTTGATTAACCAGTTCATAAAAGCAATAATATGAGTGTCTTTCAAGTCACGAATGTCATGATGGTCTAATTTATTTAAAGTTGCCCACTCTAAAAAAACATTCATTCGTGTCTTGTAGTCGTTAGCTGTAGCAGCCTTTAATCTTCCAATTTTATTTTCATAAGCATATTTGAGTGCGGATATGACTGTATAGGTTGTGAGGTCTGTTTCTTTAGGAGCTAATGAATTTTGCACAAAAGGATTCAAACCTTGGCTCAGCAATAAAGTGTAAGCATTAACCCAAACTAAACCAGCTTCCTTTCTTTCTACAACCGTTTTGTATAGATTGATTTTACAATAATCCATAAACTTTTGCATTTTGTTTGTGTCCGGATTTCTAAAATAATAATACACATACCAGCGGTGTTTGGGCAAAACCGATGGCTTTCCGTCAACTTTTGGAACATATAATTTCACTTCTGAATAATCTTTCATGCCTACTTTAAATTGAATATGTATAGGTTCGTTCGTAGGTTCGCTTCTAATAATAATTTCAAAACTTTTCATAATAAAAAACGAACCAAAAACAAAAAAGCCCTTATAAAATAAGGGCTTTTGTTGTACTCAGAGCGGGACTT
>NZ_QKNZ01000155.1:0-6039 GCF_014156605.1 Flavobacterium sp. SOK18b | reverse complement strand
TTGTTGAAGTAAATACAATGAATCATTAGAATTAAAAAACAATTCGTTCTCTATTTTATAATGTAATAAAGTTTCTAATGAGATGACATTAAAAAATGATGGAGGTGGAGGAGGAATTGGATTGTTATTTTTTCTTTTTTCAGGAATATAAATATCCAGTTTAATTAAATCCTCGCAAAACATTTTGGACTCTTTTTCATTTTTTAAAACCTTTAAACTGTCTTCTAAAATTACCGTTTTAAGAATTTCACTAACGTCTTTAATTTTTAAAGAATCAAAATTGGTTTCACTATTATTCTTACATGATGTAAAAAACAAAGTAACCAGAAAAATTAACAATACCTTTTTTCACTCTTTTAATGATTATCTTTTGTTTACAATTTCCAGCAAAATATGTACTCCCATCAGTCTATGAAAAAAATAAAACTAGTAGATTGAAAATCTCCTCTTTGATATTTTTCTATGGTAGCCCTACTAATACTTTCTGGAATTGAAGAGTTTTCTTTACAGACTTATATTTTGCAATTACAAAAAATTGATGATTTCTGAGACCAAAAATGTCTGCCAACACTAATCTTGATCAGAAGCACGAAGACTCATTTAACTACTGACCTGCCAATTTCTTGAAGGTGTTTATTCTATTTCAGATAATACAATCTTTAACTGGTCTAGACTTATTGGTTTAATTAAATAATTTTTTGACATACTATATGTTTCAGCTTTTTTAATGTCGTCTGGATTGTCAGAGCTTGTCAATATGTAAATAATTACTTTTGTCTTGATAGGTATTTTTGTAAATTCTTCTAAAAACTGCCAACCATCCCATACTGGCATATTCAAATCTAGTAGAATAATTTCTGGCAGTTTTTCACTTGCCAAAAATATTGCTTTAAGCTTATCATAAGCTTCCTTTCCATTACTAAAAATGAGTAGGCTTTCCACCATACCCGTCATATTAATTAGTTTTTTGGTAATAAAAAGATGAATTGGCTCATCTTCTATTATACATGCGATGTTAATTTTTTTCATTTTTCAAAAATACTTTAAAAGTTGTACCTATATTTATTTCGCTTTCAACCTCTATTCGCCCTCCCATGGATTCAACTTGATTTTTGGTAATAAACAATCCTACGCCACGAGAATCTTTATTTCCATGAAAGGTTTTATAAATTCCAAACAACTTGTTTCGATGTCTTGGCAAATCTATACCTAGACCATTATCTTTAAAAATCAATATTAAAAAATCATCTGTAAGTTCAGCTGATATTTTCAAATAGCTGTTTTTTTCTTTTGAAGAATATTTAATTCCATTGCTTATAAAATTTAACACTATACTTTCTAAATACGCTGGTATAGCCAGCACTTTTATATAATCGGGAACTTCATTCTGGAGCGAAACACCAGCTTCAATGGCCAATGGCAAAAGACTGCTAATATTTTTTTCAATAACCGGTCTCAATAGTGTTAATGTAGCATTTTCTATTGTTCCTAAATTAATTTGTACAACTTCTGTTAGGTGCTTGATAGTTTCTGAAAGGCTATCGGACGCATTTTCAAAATGCTGAAACAACTCATTTTCATAAATTTCAGGACTATCTTCTTTAAAAAAGTCTAGCAACATTGAAATCCCACCAGAATGTGATCTTAAATTATGTGAAACGATATAGGCAAAATTCTTAAGCCTTTCATTTTGATCTCGAGTTATATCCAATAATGCCAAAATTTCTTTTTCAGCCTTTTTAATTTCAGTGATATCGATTCCAACTCCTAAGAAACCCGTAATCATTTCATTTCGCTTTACCGCCGTTACCGAGAGCAATACTGAGTATGTACTACCATCTTTACGCACATAAGTCCACTCTCTCGTCTCATATAGTCCTGCTTTTGCATGTGTAACAAAAATATCAAATCCTTCTATTTTAGTATTGTGTTTTGCCGAAAGTTCTTTTCCTACATTTTCTACTTCTTCTTTTAGATGTATAATTTGAGGTGTATGTTTCCCTATCATTTCGTTAGCAGTGTAACCTAATTGCAATTCTGAGCCCCTATTGAAAGAAGTGATTACACCAGAAGTATCCGTGCTAATAATACTGACTTGAGTACTGGCATTTAAAATTGCTAGGTTTTCAGCATGAGCTTCTTCCAATTCTTCTTTTATTCGTATTGTGCTAGATATATCTTGGAACGAGCCTATTAATTTAGGATTTCCGCCAATTTCTTGCCAAAAAATTCCAGTAGACCTCACCCATTTCAGTATGCCTTTGTTCGATATTAACCTACATTTCACATCAAAAGGAATTTTTGTAGCAATAGTTTGCTCAATTGCATTAACAATAATGTGCTGGTCATCAGGATGGTAAAAACTAATTGCACTTGCTTTGTTATGGTCAAAATCTACACCAACATCGTGTATGGAATACACCTCGTCTGTCCAATCAGTAATTCCAGTTACTAAATCCAATTCCCAAGCACCAATTTTATTTATTCTTTGGCTTTCGTTAAATAATACACTTGTTTTTAAAAGTTTGGCATTAATTTTATCCAATTCGTTTGATCTTCTTCGCAATTCTAGTAACTTCATTACCTGTCTTGACAACATTTTCAAAGACATGATTTGCTGTTCATTTAGTTTTTTGGGGTAATTATCAATTACACAAAGTGTACCTAAGGCAAACCCATTTTCGTTGACCAAAGGAACTCCAGCATAAAAAATGACATTTGGGTCTCCTGTTACAAGCGGATTGTCATAAAAACGCTCGTCCTTTCTGGAATCTTCAATAACGAATACTTCCTCTGGACTATTGATAGCATGTGCACAGAAGGCAAATTCCTTTGGTGTTTCTCTAGCCTCCATTCCATTGTGAGACAAGAACCATTGTTTTTCATCTGTGATAAGACTTATCATAGAAATTTTTGTTCCACAAATTTGAGATGCCATTTGAGTCAAAAAGTCATAATCAAAGTCCTCTAACTCACCAATAATTTTATAAGATTCTAATTCTTTCAATCTTTCGATTTCATTTTTTAGTATTTCAGGTTTTTTCATAAATTATACGAATGCAATTTAACAATTTATTACTGTCGAATTGTAGGTTGAGTTATTTTAAAATTGGATTTAAAGCTTGTTGATGAAAAAACTAAAATTAACCTCTTGAGAATTTATTATTTTGAGATTTTTCTTTAGTTAGCCCTTCGAATACTTTTTAAATTAAAAGTAGTTTTTTCACAGCTTTACGTCAGTTTGTGAAAAAACCTCCGTTTGTTTACTAACAAATATAGCAAAAAAGTCTCACCAAAACAGGAAATTTCGCATTAACAATAATGAAACATATTTCAAGAATCTGTCAACATAATATACTTATTCCAAGTTTTAAAGACACTTTAAGAACCGGAAATATCATTAAAAAAAGAGTTTTATTTAAGCATTTCGTTCCCCGTTCTACAAGCATTTTTGTAATAAATCCAGCCCATTATTCGGGTTTTTCACCCGAACAATAGCGAATAGACGAAGTAAATCATCCCAACTACAAAACCAACTAACTATTAAGCCTATTGCCCAAATACGTTGTAATAACCTTTATCTACTGGCTCTACAATTTCATTGTTATAAAGTATTCTGCTATTCTCAGTATTATAAAACAAATAAAAGCAATTACTAATTTGATTATAAATTTAAATCTCGGTTGCTGAGATGTATTGAAATGGATTAAACTCTTGATGCTTTGAATAACTTTATCTTTATTCAACCATAGAATTATTAAAATTAATAATTGGTATAGAATCGCTGCTTTTAGAGCTCCATTATGCACTTGGAAATATATGTCCTGTAAAATCACATTTACAAGTATGGTAGATGTGAACAAACAACCAATAATTCTGGTTCTTTTTATCAAAATCAATATTCCTCCAATTATTTCAAAAAATCCTAAAGTTATTGCATATGCTTTTGAGTAACCATAAAAAGCCCACATCAATTCCATACCAGTCATTTCTGAAACAGTTTTATCAATTTCAGCAGCTCCATCAAATTGAACTATTTTAGCTCCACCATAAACAAACATGGCAAATACTACAATCCAACTAATTGCATTTTCAAAAATTTCTATTTTATCATTTCTGTCGAATTTCATTCTTTTGTTTTTCTTTTAGGTTGTTACCAGCGTGAGGCTGCTTTGAGATGTGGCGGATTAATGAAGCCTAGACTTTCGGATTAACATTGACTTTACAAATACAAAACCATTTCCCCATAAAGTCTGATTCCTAAACTGCTAGAAGCTTATTTGCTCCTATTGTTTTAAATTTTATTTTCCAACAAGTCCTTAGCCAAACTTGCAATTTTAAGTTTTCGGTTTCTAATTACATAGTTTAAATCAGATGTGTTGTCTATCATTAATTGTCTATTATAATAATTAATGTGTTCAAGAATCCCAAAAACGTTTGCTATGATTGCCCACAACATCAAATTCTCTGTTTTTACCTCCCAATTAGAAAAATATAGCTGAATAATAAATACTAACGGGATTAAACCTATCATAAAAAGGTTGTTTCTTTTTGATTTTCTAAAAAACATTAGATTCTTGTTTTGGTCAAATGCCTTTCCTGTAAGCCTATTTAGTTTTAGCTTCCAGTAATGTTGCCCTTGAAACAATATGAAAACACACAGCACTAAGCCATATAAAATAAATAGTATATCAAGAAATGAATTAGTAAAGAGCAAATAAATCCCAATTAACGGGAAAGTAATAAATGCGTGCGACCGTTCCAATGGATAATACCACTTCAACCGTTTTATTAAATCTTTTTTTGTCATTTTTCTGTTTTTATTTAGGTCAGTTTGAACACTTGTAGCTAGCGTTTTGGGACTTCAGCAAGTTTGGTAATAAATAAAACCCATTATTCGGATTTGCTAAATCTTCTAAATACAAAGCCTCTTTTAAATAAAGCTTAAAGCTCAAATTGAGTGAGGCGTGAGTTGTGGCTGGCTTTTTTGACGTCAATATATTTCTGTTTCATTTTCAATACTCTCTTTTAGTGCTTCAAATTGGTCTTTGTCTGTTGTTTCCATTTTATCCATTACAGCGCTTGAAACATTTTGAATTACACTTATTTCAATTGGCTCTAAACTTCGATCAAAATTTTCTTCCAAATGTGAAAACTCATTTATTACTCGTTTTACTAAAGTAAAAGTAACTTCATCATTATCAAAATATTTCTTAATTCGTTGGTCAAAAGACATTTTATTACTTGGATATTTATAAAATAAAAATGCTTCTAAAAATTTACGCATATTGTTTCCAAAATTGTATTGGAAATTATGTTCTATGTTTTGTAAATCAGCAGTCGCGCAAGTATGAATTTGATAAAACAAATAATTAAATTCAGTGATATACCTTTTTAAATATTCGGGAGATATTTTTAATATCGAATTTGATTTCGATTTACGCTCAATCAAAAATTGATTTTTATCTAATTTGTCTTTTGAAGTTGGTTGTGGTTTATAATTAGGATAAGTTAATTGTTTTAGGTACTTTAAAAAATCTAGATTATGTGTTGAAATGAAAAGTTGACAATATCTTTTTGGTTTAGCTATAATAGTTTCAATTAAACTGAACATAAAAAAAATGTGATTACTGTCTAAACTCGAAATTGGATCGTCAATGTAAATTATCAATTTGCCACTGTTTAATTCATCTTTAAGTTCATCTTCCATTTTTGCAATGAAATAACAAAAAGAAATAAGGCTACATTCTCCCTCACTCAAATTATTAGCATATTCATTTTCTCTTACAATTCTAAAAAGAATATTGGGAGCATTCCCTTCAGCAACTAATTTTAATTCATTATGCCCAAAGAAATGAGTTAAATGTTGATTAACTAATTCAGCACCTTTGCTTTCGTCTTTAGATTGTGCTTCTAAAGTTCTTTTTTCTTCGTTTAAAATGTCTAACTTTTGGTTAATTTCTTGTAATGATTTTTCAGAAATTGATTCTTCTACTTCTAATTTTTTAATTTGTGCAATTTGATTTTGATAGTTTATAG
>NZ_QKNZ01000154.1:0-1182 GCF_014156605.1 Flavobacterium sp. SOK18b | reverse complement strand
AAATAATCAGCAATACCATCGTTGTCTGTGTCAGGAGCAACACAAAAGCTTAGGTTACCTAATGCCATCCCTTGGTTATCAAATGGAGAAGTTCCTCTTTGTCTATATATAAGTACTATAGATCTTACCGGAACAGTAAAATTAAAGCTTACATTTTCATTCTCTCCACCACCTAAAAAAGTGTTATTTCCTAAGTATCTTGTGTTTGCACCCAGGGTATAATCAGCCGCTGACATGGTATATGTAGCTCCACTAGTAGTTGTAATTATGAATTGAGCTTCATCTGTAAAGTTTGGACCGGTATCAATATCAAATAATGTAAATGATAAATTGTTTATTGCTCTTGAAAAAGTAAATGTGTGAGTAGAAATTCCTCCAGCTATCGAGTTTTGAAATAGAGTGTAACCAGCTGTTGTATATTCATTATTTACTCTGTAATCTTGAGTTGTGGTATTTGAAATTACAGGCGCTATGTTTAGAGTTACGCCATTGAAAGACAAAGCAGGGCTTGCAGCATCTACAGATGGTCGTTGTCCTGTTGAAGAGGTAGTACCTTCTATATAATGAGTTGCCCACGTCAAATTTGAAGAGGTGCAAACATTCTCTACAGTATCTGCTACACCATCGTTATCGTCATCTAAATCAGCACTATCTGCTATACCATCATTGTCTGTGTCTGGTACGCATCTTACAGTTGAAGTTGTTGCATCAATATAATCTATAGATGCGGATGTACCATTTGTTCCAGTTGTTAAATAAATATACTCCCAATTAATAGGAGATATAAAAGTGTAATCTAAAGAAACATTTGTACCTACTGAAACGTAACCAAAAGTATTATTCCAAACCCATACATTAACTCTATTTCCATCAACTCCATGTACAGTCACACTTGTTCCTGTACTTACGACATTTGCCATACGAAGTTCAATTAAACTATTCGAATTCCTTAGTACAGCTAAAGTAGAATTAGGACCTCCAATAGCATTAGTTGGATTATCTACCCTATCAAATTGAAAAATACTCGCAGCATAATTGTTAGTAATTGCTCCTACTTGCACCTGACCTGTGGTGCAAGGTTGGCTAAAACCTTTGTTATGGAAGGCTAAGATGAAAAATAGAGTTAAAAAAATATTTTTTACTAGAGTAAAGTTCTTCATATTAAATTTGGAATAATAGAAA
>NZ_QKNZ01000153.1:0-1854 GCF_014156605.1 Flavobacterium sp. SOK18b | reverse complement strand
GTGCAAAAGTAGTTATTCTTTTTTTAACTGGCAAGAAAAATTTGAAGTTTTTTTGAGATAATTTTTATCTCGTTTGCTTCGCTTTCTCTTATCAATCTCTCAAGGAACTTCCGTTGTTTTGCGGGGTGCAAAGATAACTTTCGTTTTTAAATCTCACAAGCTTTTTTTAAAGTTTTTTTTAAAGATTAAATCTCTATTTACTTTGTTTTTCTTGCCAGTATTTTAAAGAACGTCTGCGTCATTGCGGGTGCAAAACTACAACCTTTATTCACTTTTACAAGCTTTTTTTAAACCTTTTTTTAATCTTTTCTTGATATAGGTCATAAGTCATTGAATATGTTTTATTTAAAAACAGACCCTCTTTTCCTTTATTTTAAAAAGTAGGAATTACCGATATCAAAAACATACATCTTGTCATGTTTTAACGTTCTTAATAACATTCTTCCCCTAGAAAACCGCTATATAGCGCTTCGGACATTCTACTCATGGTAAACTAAACGATACATCTATTGCATTCAATAGGCTATACCTTATATATAAGTATCAAATATCTGATAGCCCTATCAACGCTTACTCCCCTAGCCCTGATAGTAGTGAAAATCCTATCCCACCGTACCGCAACAAGCGGGACCGTGGGGTAGATTGCAACGGATAGCAGGAAAAGCTCCTAGGAAATAAACTATGGAATCAAACTGGAGGATTAAACTATACTATATATAGGTACCCTTTTCTCTTTGGCAACTTAATCTGCATCTCTACACTCTACCTACACTATTCCTGCAGCTCACACCAACGGGAAGCCACAATAGACACCTTTGCAGTTTGTAACTACTCTTGGACTACCCACCCAACAGAATAGTAAACCACCAAATAAGCAACGATAACCTGAATAAAGAACCTCTCGTTCATTGAACCAAGCCTATGTATTCTATACGTTTCTGCTATAGCAATCTCCACTACTAAATTTAACTTTAGGTTATAAATTCATTCTCTTTTGACAAGATTCTTTTAGACTGAGTTTTATTTATATTTGTAGCATGTTTACATTTTTTAAATCGAAGCCTCTATTACGAGAGCTCATTCCGCAAAACCACATCGACATCCATTCGCATTTGCTTCCAGGTATTGACGATGGTGCCCAAACATTCAAAGACACGCTAGCTCTAACCACTGCCTTGCAAAATATGGGGGTTACCGAGTTTATTACAACCCCTCATATTATTCAACATGTTTGGGATAACACACACGAACAAATCGTCAAAAAACAAAACGAAACGGTATCCTTATTACATGACAAGGGCATCACGTCTCCCTTTAAGGCTGCTGCGGAGTACCTCATGGACGACCAATTTGTCACACTTTTTAAAGAGAAGTCTTTACTAACCTTGAAAGACAATTACGTACTGGTGGAGATGTCTTACATCAATCCCCCTATTCAACTGTACAATATTTTATTTGATTTGCAGGTTGCTGGATACATTCCCGTTTTGGCACATCCTGAACGATATCTTTTCTATCACAATAATTTGAATGAATACGACAAACTTATTAAAGCGGGCTGTTTGTTTCAGCTTAATTTATTATCCGTTGTAGGCTATTACGGTACGGGTATTGCTCAAGTTGCCGAACAATTACTTCAAAAAGGAATGTATACCTATGTAGGTACCGATGCGCATCATGCCAAACATATTGCCGCTTTTGATCAAAAAATATTTATTAAAGACAGCGTACCTTTAAAAGAAGCAATTGCCAACAATCAATTTTTTAAATAATAAAACCAATCCTTAAAGACTAGTCTTATTTACCCCAAATAAAAAAAAGCTTACTGAGTATGATACTCAGTAAGCTTTTTTT
>NZ_QKNZ01000152.1:0-2637 GCF_014156605.1 Flavobacterium sp. SOK18b | reverse complement strand
ACTTATAAGTTAATTATTTCTTTTTAGCTGCGACTACTCGCCCGCCTTTCGCATACTTGAAGCCTTTTTTCAAGGTTCCGTTTTGCTTAACTCCTACTTTTGCTTTCGCTTTTTTAGTTGCCATGGTTGGTTTGGTTTAATGGTTTATAATTGTTTTTAAATTCTCTCTACTTCTTCGGTAAATAATTGAGGTTGATCTAATCTAGCTCCAGCAATATTGTAGTGCAAATCTTCTAGGGATTGATTTTGATATCTATTTTTGTCAGCATAGACATAATTTTCACTAAAATTTGGAAATTTTTCTACAAATAAAATAACATCACCATCAAATTGACTTGAAGAACCTCCTCTCATTTTTCCATCTGTAGTTAACTGATAGATAATGACAAACAACTTGCCATCATATTTTTTTCTAAATGTTTCGTCAAGTGTTATTCTGTTATTCCAAGACAGTAATTTACTAAAACTATCAATAATAATTACATCATTACGATTAATTAATTCATGAATATCATTTAATGAATTAATCTCTGGACTATCAACTGTTGCCTTTGCATTATCATCCCAAAATCGATCAGCTTTGTTTTCATATAATGCGCTTTCAGGATGTTCTTCAATAGATGCATGCCCTACTTTGTAATTTTTCGCAAAAGCATTGATTAATTGAAAAACGAAACTTGTTTTACCTGATCCTTGACCACCAGCAATTGTAATTGCGACACTCTCTTTTTTCTTTTTTTCAATTTGACCTAAAAATTTTGAAATATCATCGTTGTCAATTTTATAGTATTCATGTGATTTGTTTTTATTTTTCTGTTTCCTATAAGCAAGTGAATTTCTATTGACAGGTAAATTAACACTGTTACTTTGCTTTTCTTCTGATTTATTTAGCTCAGGCTCTTCTAGCTCTTCAATGATTGTGTTTTTTCTCGCCACAATTGGGATTACAGGGAAATTATCTACATATATTGTTTCAACTTGGTCATTAAAGACCAAGCCAAGTCCAGCAGCTACTTTTTTTTTTACGGCTTTCTTTTTTGTTACTGCTTTTCGAACTTTTACAACGTTTCCTGTATGCTCTTCAAATTTGTAACCTTTCAATAATCGACCTTGCTTGCTAATACCAGCGCACTTAACTCTATTTGTACAAACTAAAGGAACCGATAGTCCATAAAATGTAGGTTCTATAGTTTCTGTAGGCTTCGCTAGGTAATCTTCTAATTCTTTTTTGGCTTTGAATAATTCAGGAGATAAGCGATTATCTTTTGCATTTTCGTAAACTTTAGAGATTGATTTTAGTAAGTCTTCTACTTTTTTAATTTCAGGTTTTGTATTTTGAATTGCTATAAAGCGTTTCAATACTGGAATAGCAGGATTTACAGCCACATCAGTAACATAATTTTGAATTTTACCGTATAGTGCTTTATCGGTAAACTCAATGGTGTAAGGCTTTTTATCTGAGTTTGGTATATCTTCAAATAACGTTATTATTTTTTTATTACATTGGGTAAATAACTCAGCTGCTTCACTACTTTTTCTAACTTTACGTTCAACTGCAGCTTTGTTGAAAGCCATGTACAACAACTGTACAGTTCTAAATGGAACGCTTACTGTTTCTTTTTTAATAATATTCCAAAACCTACGGATTAGTAAAAATTCCGTGGATAGGTTGTCTACAATAGTCTTATTTACTACTTTTTCAACTTTTTTAGCACCTGGTAGTTTTTTCTCAGTTTTTGTATTTTCGTTGCTATCCCACAATACTTTTGCGCTTCCAGCTACTCTTATTTGATAATCAACATCAGGGTTTGGCTCAATAGAGTTTTTAAGTTTCTCAAGGTTTTCTATTGGGAAAATAGTAGCGTATAGTAAATTATCAACTTGTTTTCCTGCCCCTACAGCCTTGTAGCTTTTTTGATCTTTGAATTTTGCGTAGAGCATTACATTGCGAACTTCTGAAATTTGTTTTTCATAAGAGGTTGGTTTTTGATTACTTGCGTGCTTTTCGCAAAAATCAATAACTTCTTTTGGTAGGTTCTGGCGGAAGTACTTTATATCGCCTTTTGAATTTATATGCGCTATTGTTTCGTAGTCCTGATTAACTTCTTTTTTCTTGTTAGATACCACACTTACACCACCAGCGTTTGTAACTATAAGATCAAAATTTTCATTTTTTGATGGGTATGTTTTTTCTCTATTTATTTGGCTAGCTTTTTTTAACTCTCTTATTTTTAGAGCTTCTTTCATTGTGATTAGTAATGCATCATAACCTTTGGCTATTTTTTGAGCACTTGATCTTTCACTTTCAGCCCAAGTGTACGCAAGATTTTCATTTTCTATAAATGAAAATTCAGAAGTAAATGATCTTTTAGTTAAAAACTCACCTTCTTTATAAATTACTAAAGGAGATGTAGAGCCTGTTGGCGGTTTTTTACTTTCTAAACTATCATTAATCCCTTTCAAAAATAGATCTACAGTGTCCTTTATATCGGCATCATCATCGTAGAACTCCATAATTTCCTCAACATCCTTACGGGTGTTTAGTATTTTTTTTGGCATAGAAGCCCAGTCGATTGTATCTTTTTTGTCTAGGTAATTTTTAATTGTAATCATTGTGGTTTGGTTTAATGGTGATTT